>JBAVZX010000644.1:0-6435 GCA_049589015.1 Phormidium sp.
GCTATCGCCCTCCTGCTTGACCGATATTTGGGCAGAAATGACCAAATTTTGGTGCAAAAGATTGAAATGGGGGGAAGTGAGGCTTATATTGGTTCAGTGACTCTGGAATGGTTCGCCAGTCGCGTTCGTTTTGCTTCTCGCTTACCTTTATTGCGGCAAAAGTTCGACACCCACACGGAAAATGTGGAAATTGACGCGGAAAGCATTGAGGAAATTCAACAACGCCCGTTAGATTGGACTCGCCAAGCTTCTCTGGCGCAATATTTAGCAGCAAGAAAACATCACAAATTTCCCCCAGTTTTAGTAGTAATTAATCAACCTTGGGTCGATATTCCCCATGCTAATGAATGGAATAGTGAGGGTAGGGCGATTAAATCTGCTACTAACTTTATGCCTTTGGATAAAGATAATAAAGTCGGTTTATTGGATGTTTCTCCTGATGTGACAATCTTCGCTTTGGATGGTCAACATCGCTTAATGGGAGTGCAAGGTTTGATGGAATTATTGCAAACTGGAAAGCTTCCCCGTTATAAAAAAGATAAGAAACCTTCGGGTAGTGTGATTACTGTTGATGATTTGCGGGAACAGTATCAAGTTGATCCGGTTTATTTGCAAAATTTGGCTAAAGAAAAGATCGGAATTGAGTTTATTTCGGCGGTGATTCCTGGGGAAACTTATGAGGAAGCTAGGCGGAGAGTGCGATCGATCTTTGTTCATGTTAACTTAATGGCAGTTCCTTTAACTAAAGGACAATTAGCCCAATTAGACGAAAATGATGGGTTCTCAATTGTTGCCAGAAAAGTTGCGGTTACTCATCCTTTATTGAAGGATACTAAAAGCAGAAATCCTCGCGTTAATTGGGATAGTGCGACTGTTGCTGCTAAGTCTACTGTGTTAACAACTTTGCAAGCACTTAAGGAGATGTCGGAACGGTATTTGCAGCATAAGTTTCCCCATTGGAAACCTTTGGAAAAAAAGGGTTTAATTCCTTTACGTCCTGAAGATGATGAATTAGAAGAGGGAATAGAAAGTTTTAAAGATGTGTTTGATAATTTGGCGAATCTTTTGAGTTTTCAACGTTTGGAATATGGGGGAACAGAAACTACAAATTTGCGCCGTTTTAGTTTTGAAAAACCTGCTGGTGAGGGCAATTTGTTGTTTCGTCCGGTGGGGCAAATTGCTTTGTTTCAAGCTTTGGGAATTCTGGTTTTTAAAAAGGGTTTTTCGTTGGAATCGGTGTTTGAAAAGTTGCAAAAGTATGATGCTGATGGGGGTTTTAGTAATATGGAAAGTCCCGATTCTCTTTGGTATGGGATTTTGTTTGATGCTAATAAAAAGCGGGTTTTGGTGTCGGGGAGAGATTTGGCAACGAAGTTAATTGTTTATTTGGTTGGTGGGGTTGAGGATGATATGGAACGGGCGGAAATTCGTCGCGCTGTGGCGGAAGCGAGGACGGTTGAGGATCAGGCGATCGGTTTTAATGGGAAGTTTGTGGAACCTCGAAAAGTGGGGTTGCCTGCTTTGTTGAGTTAGGGTTTTAAACCGCAGATGAACGCAGATGTTTTTGGAGGTTTTTGGTGGGGAGTTTTAGGCTTTTTTTTAACCACAGATGTCCACAGATGAACACGGATGAACACAGATGTTTTTGTTTATGGGATGGTGAAAGATGGTTACTACTCAAAGGAATTTAGGTAATCAATTAGCAACTTTAACTGTTACTTGGGAGAAGTTACCTGATGATTTTAAGTTGGAAGATAATCCTGTGGACAATACTGGGCAACCTTTAATTGCTGGGGCGCTACGAGAATGTTTGGAATTGGTGGGATTTATTAAATCAGAAATGTTAATTGCTGCCAATTTCGGTCTTTGTGCTACTGTTAATGGTGAGTTGGTGATTAAAGCGCCGGATTGGGTTTTTGTTGCTGCGGTTTTAGCTGGGGGGGTGGAGGGCGATCGCAAAAGTTACACTCCTAATTTAGAAGGCGAAAATCCCTACGTTGTGATGGAGTTTCTCTCGGATACCGATGGCGGAGAATACTCGGTTAAACCAACTTTTCCCCCTGGTAAATGGTTTTTTTACGAACGGATTTTGCAAGTTCCAATTTATGTGATTTTTGAACCTGCAACCGGACTTTTAGAATTATATCGCCTACAAAACGGAAGGTATGAGTTAGAATTTCCTAACGAAGAAGGTCGTCATTGGTTAGCAGAAATGAACCTGTTTTTAGGAGTTTGGCGAGGTAAAAAGGAAGAACGAACAGGTTATTGGTTACGCTGGTGGGATGCAACCGGAAATATTTTACCTTGGGCGGTAGAATTAGTAGAACAAGAACGTCAACGAACTGAACAAGAACGTCAACGCGCTGAAAAATTAGCTGAATACCTACGTTCTCAGGGTATTAATCCTGATGAAATTGACTTGTAAAAAGTGCTGCCCAGATCCCCGACTTCTCGAAGAAGTCGGGGATCTAAAGAGGATTAGAGAATCCTACAAGAATCTACTTAAATTAAATTCTCCTTCCGGCTGATTTTTTTGATCTCTTTCGGAAATCATCATTAACAGCAACCTCTCGGTATAATCAACTGCACCTCGCAATTCTTCTTGCAAAATTTCTAATCCCCCATTGGCGTATTCTTCAAAAATTGTAATGCGAATTTCTTCCGCTTCCGCGTCATTGGGGGAAATAATATTAATGTCTTTTGTTTCGGATATTGCTAATAATTTGATTAGTCTATCATAACCTCTGGAAATGAAAATCTCTTGCGCGATCGCACCCGGTTCTTTTTTAGAAACTTCTTGCAAAGCAACCCGCTTCTTCCTTTTTGCACCTAAAGCAGCGGCAAAGGCGATCGCATCTGCATAAGTCTGAAACGGCCCAGTTGTATCATTTCCTAAAGTCAAAGCTTTGACTAAATCAGCTTTATCTTTCCCCACTCTAACTCGATTCGCACCCATTTTAATTACTCAGTCCACAAAAGTTTAATCCGTTTTTGAAAACCGCCTCGTTCGTTCCTGCGGCGTATTTGTTCCTCAATTATTAATTCCCGATTAATCCCGTAAGTTTCTATAATCCCATCAATAACTTCATATATATCAGCTAATTCTGTAATTAAATTTTCTTCATCAGCTGTCGCAACTTCTTGTGCTTCCTCAACTACTTTCTGGCGCAAAGCTTGCCGATATTCTGATTCAGAAAGCGTCAAAGTTTCACATTTCAACCCACTTTGCTGAATAATTTGGGGAATTTTGTCTCTTACTAATTTATGATACTCTTTTCGCATTCAAATTTCTCCTTTAAATTTGATTAAAAGTTTCCATTAACCAACGATTGATTTCGTTATCTTTTTGAGTTTTTCGACGTTGCAAAGCTTCATTAATTACTGATAAATTTAATCCAGGTAACACCAAGGATTGATGAATTTGACCGCTGCGCCCTTCAGAAATAGAAAAACCTATTACTTCACCTGCTTTAGCATCATTTACCCAATATTCTCTCACTCCTGCTTGTTCGTAAAGTAAACGTTTAAAGCCTAGATCATCACTAAGGGTTGTTGATCCAACTTCTAACACCAATGTTGGTGGATCGTACTCATTTAAATCTATAGGTGAATCAATTTCAGGAGGTATTCTTAATCCTGAACCTATATAAAAAGAAGAATCAGGTTGAAATTCTCTTAATCCTACTTTTCTGTAACTGGTATTAGTTAACTCAACAATTTCAATGTCTTTCAAGGTAGCGAATATTGTAATCACATTGGCAACTAAAGAATTTTGCCTCCCATGACGAAAACCAAGTGCTGCCATTTCCACCCTCATGTAACCTTGATGATAATAAAACCTTGCTTTTTCATATTCCGGGTTATCAGCTAACTCTAGAAACTCTTCCCAACTTGCCTTTACCCAAATATCAGTAGTGAAAGTAGAACTAGAAACCATAATCCACCTCCGTAATTTCCGTGTATTCAAATTCGTTCGGACTTTGCCTAATTAAAGGATAATTTTTACCACCTAAATTAATTATATCCTGTTCGCAATCGGGTTTAGAAGAGTAATAAGTTAACACATATTCTCTGCCAATTCTATTAGTAATTTCCTCTGCTACTTCACCGCGCCACTGAGTTTTCGTCACCAAAACTACTAATTGATTTGCTAATTGGGGGATGATTTTGGCAATTTGGCGACGATAGATTTCATCTAAACTACCGAAAGGAGAATCCATAACAATTGGAAATGTGCTACTATCAGGCACCATCATTTCCTCTTTACTCCATTCTCGCACCCTATCAATAATTCCCCCAATAAATGACAGACTGAGAATTTGATTTTCTCCCGTTGAAGCACCAACTAACGCTTCTTTACCAGATGTATTTTCAATCAAAGTTAGTTCGTATTTTTCACTAAGTTTGGGAATATAAGCTTTAAAGGAAATTGAACTAAAAATTTCCTGCACCCGCTTTTCTAATTGACTACGAAAATGTTGATCTAACCGAGATTTATACTCATTTAATCGGGAAATAGCATCTTGGGTTGCAGCAATTCTTCGTTGCGCTAATAATTGTTTCTCTTCGTTAGATTGCTGCTTAGTAATCTGCTTCATCAGCACATCAATTTCTGCTTTCAAATCAGAGATTTTTTGCTTATTTTCTCCCTCTTCTAAAGTTAACTCCCGAATTTTGCTTTCAATTTCATCCAGTCGCTTTTGCAAGTTACGAATTTCTTCAGCAGGGTTTTTGCGTAACTGTTCGCTAATACTTTCTAACTGAGTTTCAATTTGGAAAATTTCTTGGCGAAATTGGTTAATATTCGCCTGTTCTTTGTCTACATCTTCCCAGAAACTAACCGCTTGTTGATCAATTTCATCTACTTGGGCGCTAATGCGAATTGCTGTTTCTTCAACGGCTGCAATATTAGCTTTATCCAACCAACTGCTAACGTTTTCATGAAAATGCGTACCATCGCTTAAATCTGCACCGCAAATACAACGCTGAGAGTTAAGTAACTGATGAATAAATTCACGGGAAATTCCCGCAGTTAATTCACCTCGCTGTTTTAAATCTTCTAAAATTGTGCGAAATTCAGCAGTTAATTCTGGCAATAAAACAGTATAACCTTTGTTAGAAATAGCACGATTTAACGCTTCTTTACTTTTTTTCAATCTCTCTCTGCTAGCAGTTTTTTGTGCTTCTAATTCTTTGCGTCTTTCTTCTAAATCTTTCGCGCCGCTAATGTCTCGAAAGCGGGTGCTAGTTTCTCGCTTCAGTGTTTCTTGGTGCGCCAATTCTTGAGAAATTTCGGTTTGGCGATTTTCTAAACGTTCAATTTCCTTTTCTTTCTGCTGCTGTTGTTTTAATAGTTGTTTTGTTTCCGTGTCGCCAATAGTTTTTAACTCATCTTCTAAACTTTTCTTTGCTTCCCCCAAATGCTTGATCGAACGATTTAAAACCTCCACCCCCAGCATAGTTTTAGTTGCTTCGGCAATTTCGATTTTATTATCAGAACGAACGATTCTTTCAATTCGTTCCCCATCAAAAAAGAAATATTGATGTAAGCTTTCGGGTAAGATTTTGCCAATTATATCATCAGGTTGTTCTGTAGGAAGTTTCCAATTACCATCATCGCCAGCAATTTGCATATACAATTTGCTTTCGCCTTGTTCAATAATTTCGCCTTTATAAGCGCGACATTCGCGTTTAGCGCGATAGCGTTTTTGGAAGTGTTCCCAAACAATTTCTACCCAGCATTCAATAGCATCTCCTGAGTTAGCTTCAGATATTGCTCTTTTATTTACTAAGTATTCTTCCGAAGCAAAAGCCGCTGTAAATTTGTTATATAAAACCCAAGTAAAAGCATTGAGTAAAGTAGTTTTTCCTGAACCATTATTTCCGTGAATAATAGTTGTATTTTGTTCCTCTCCATAAGCAAAAGAAATCTCAGGACTCTTGCCATAAAAACAGCGAAAATTACAAAGTTTGAGCGAAATTAACCTCATCGAATTACATCCTTAACGATGAGTAAAATGTCTTCATTAATTTTATAAGGTGTTTTCATATAAAGCTTATCTTTTTCCGCTTGTCTCACCCTATCAATAATTTGTCGCACTTCTGGCGGTGCGCTGGTAATTGGTTCTTGCACATAACTCAGGTTGAGTTCTTCGCTCATCTTTACTGCTACCCTGAAATCGGTAATCTCTTATCAATCTATTCTATTTGCTCAGGATTTTGAACGGTAAAATTACTAATTTACTTAATCTAGTCGCTTGAATTTCCACGTAGGACAGGCAAGATGCCTATCCTACGCAATCCCTCTTAAATATCCAACAACCCATACCGCTTTTGCAAACTCAATAATTTCATCCTCGCTTCCCCCGCGTTTACCGCCAAATCTGCAAATTCCACCAAGCGACGCAACTCTTTTCTTAACAGATTCCTTTCTAC
>JBAVZX010000645.1:0-8361 GCA_049589015.1 Phormidium sp.
TGCTAACAAGCATTTTTCCCCATCTGATAGTTGATTTATTATAAATTCTCGATCTTGTTTTTTTACAGTCATTCGTAACGGAGAACGACGAATACGCAGGTCGGAAAATTCTGGTATTAGTGAATAAATTGCTTGTCTAACTGCTTCTAATTTTCTATCTCTATAATCAGGGTTATTATCTAGGCGTAACTCGTTCTCTAAGTCTTCTACCTTTTTAAACCACATGAAGAGGTCTGTAAAGTCAGTTTTTCCAGCTACAATAGCACCATCATAAGCATCTAGTTGACAAAAAGAATCTTCCTTGATATTTTCTAAGGAAATACTGTCATAAACGGTACGATTTGTCGGGTAGTATACAGCTAAAGGTAAGCTAGCTTTAGGATTAGCTTTAAACTGACCGTAAACAAAGCTGTGAAAAACATTTAACTCATCACTTTCCCCTTGAGAGTCTTCAGCAAATGTTCTCCGATCTAAAATAAATGTTAGAGGAAGATCACCTAACTGATCAACAGAAATAGTAGTTTCGTTTATTGTCTCATTGTATCCGTTAGTTATGTCTTTTTCAGTGATGGTAGGAGGTAGAACACCTCTGGGAGTCCGAACTGCCATCATTAAACGCGACAAAAAAACAGCAAGACAGTCAAGAATAGTAGATTTTCCAACTCCGTTATTACCAATAAACACGATTGGCTGATCAGTACTGAAATCAAGTGTTAAATCGTAAATTCCACGAAAAAATTTGATTTTTAGATTTTTGATCTTCATCTGCTTACTATCCTGCTGAATCAGATAAATACGCTGGTGTTCAAATTCGCCAAACCCTACAAATTAATCACACCTCGATCGAACACTAAATTATCTGTACCAATGGCGCTAATCAAAATGCGATCGCGATACACATCATAAGCCGCAAAACTCAAGCGACTCGCTGAATATTCCGTAAAATCAGAACGTCCAACGGGGCGAGTTCCCGAACCTCCACCAGTGATCATGTAAGTTGTACCATTAATAGAACGAGTCCGTTCATAACTATGCTCATGTCCATTAATATAAAGTCGGACTTTATGTTTTTGGAAAAGCGGAGTAAACAGCTTAATAAAAGGTTCATTCATCCCATAAACACCAGCCGAATAAATCTGGTGATGTCCAAAAACCACTTTCCAGGGCGCATTGCTACGACTCAGTTCTTTTTCTAACCAAATCAACTGATTTTTCCAATCAGCATTACTATTAGTATCTAAAGCAAAAAATTGTACCAAATCATGGCGAAAAGTATAGTAACGACTTGGCATATTAAACCCAGCATACTTAACTTGAGGATCGCCGTTTTCTGTGCGAATATCGTGATTACCTAAACAAGCACGAAACTTGACTCCTTTTTTTAATAAATCTTGATAAGGACGCTCAAAAACTGCCTCGATTTTTTCAATTTCTCCGTTGTTATAAATGTTATCGCCAGCTAAAATTACTAAATTGTAGGGGTTTTTTTGGTGATAGCGAGACATCGCTTCCGCTACCGCATACTGACTTTTCGTACCAGTACCCGTGTCAGCGACGGAAACGAACCGGAATAAGGGCGGTGTTGTCGGGGTGGCTAATTCTGGGACTGCGTTGGATAATTGGGTATTTGCGCTTTCGGCTGGGGGACTTTGCAGAACTTTACCTAAAAAGCTCAATCCCAAACCAGTTAAGCCGCCCAAAACTAGAAACTGACGACGCTTGAAGTTCATAATAAATTCTTAAACTGAATAACGCGATCGAAAGCACAATAGCAAATGATAGATTAGGTCAGGAGAGAGCTTCCTGTAAGAATCTTAGGACTAAAACTGTCACACTTACATAAATTTGTAAGGTGCGTCAGAAAAGCTAAAACCTCCTTTAATTTTAAAGATTCTAGGTCTGACGCATCATCAGATTGTGCCAGTTGCGGAAGTCCTGAATCTGTCGTGGTTCGCCCAGGAAAAGATTTCATGTCACAAGATCAACCAAAGCAGCCAGAAGCTAGCAATCAGGACACTATACCCGCTGCTGCTAGTTTGCCACCAGAAACAGCTATGCCTGTTCCGAGTCAGCTAACAGATACGTTACCAGCAGAGGATTTAAATGTTCCTAGTCCGCTGACAGATACATTGTCAGCAGAGGAATTAACTGTTCCCAGTCCGTTAGCAGATACGTTACCAGCAGCGACGATTGTTGTTCCTAATCTGACTGGGGAAAGTTTACCAGCAGAGGAAACGAATGTTCCTACTCCTTCAGGGGAAACCTTAGCAGCAGCAACGACTCCTGCGCCTGTGTCAAAGGCGGAAACTCCGGCTAAGGCAGCGCCTGTGGCGAAAAAGCCAAGTTTTTTGGCTAAAGTTTGGGGTTTGTGGACGGCGTTTTTGACGAAGGTGCGTCAGGTTTTGCCGGAGTCGGTGCGGCAAAAGTTGCCTAATGATACGGTGTTGACTGGTGCGATCGCTCTACTATTAATCTCAATATTCTGGGTAAATTCCCTACTTTCGCCCGGAAAACCACCACAAGTAGCTGAAGTTACCCCGATAATTCCTAGCACACCGTCAGAGGTGACAATACCACCAGAAGCTACCGTTTCACCGGAAGTTACTGTACCACCAGAAGATATCCCAGTTTCCGAAATTCCTGTACCGTCGGAAATTGCCACACCGCAGGAAACTCCTGTGTTCACGCCTGTACCAGAAGCGGAAAAGGTAGCGTCAGGAATTGAAGCGCCTCTGGAATTAACAGAACCTCAACCACCTGAACTAGTAGAAACTTTGCCACCACCACCGCCAGTATTAACACCTGAACAAACTTTAATTGCTGCTATTCAAAACCAAGTTGCTGATATTGCGGGTGAATTTGCTAATGGTTTAATTGTGGCAATTAAAGCTGATTTTCCTAATAATTTTTTGAGTCTTGAAGTAGCTAATGATTGGTACACTTTTGATTCAGCGAAACAGGATCAATTAGCTGCGGATATGTGGCAACGTTCTCAAAATTTGGACTTTGAAAAGTTGGAAATTTATGATACTGAAGGTAGGCTAGTAGCTCGTTCTCCGGTAATTGGTTCTAATCTGATTATTTGGCAAAGAAAATTAGCGGGAATTAGTTAATTTCAAGGTACGTAGTTGCGCTTCAGCGCTCTTACTAGCGCTAAAGCGCAACTACGTACTCTTTGAGTTTGGCATCAATTCCGGTGATATCAGTGCCAACGACTACGGCGAAAGCGCCGATTTTTAGGGCTTGTTGTGCCATTTCTGGGGAGGCAATGCCGCCTTCACAAATTATGGGAACTTGGAGTTTTTCTACCATTTCTGCTAATAGTTGAAAGCCTGGTGGGGAGAGGTGTTTTGTTTCTTTTGTGTAGCCGTAAAGGGTAGTACCGACAATATCAGCACCCGCATTAGCAGCGGCAATTGCTGCTTCTATGGTGTCTATATCTGCCATGACTAATTTACCTAATTCTTGGTGAATGCGGGTAATTATTGTGGTTAGTTGTTCTTGATTTGGGCGTTCTCGCAAGGTAGCATCAATTGCGATGATATCTGCTCCGGCTTTTGCGATCGCTTCTGCATGATGAAATTGTGGAGTAATATACACATCATAGCCAGGGATTTGTTGTTTCCAAAGTCCAATAATTGGGGCTGATGTCTTTTGGCGCACTGCTATGATATGCGCTGGTGTATCGATTCTGACTGCTGCTGCGCCACTAAGTATAGCTGCTTTTGCCATTGCTGCAATTACATAAGGATCATGTAGGGGAGATTCTACTGGCGCTTGGCAAGAAACTATTAAACTTTTAGTTAATGTTTGTAATGAGTTTTTATTCATCTGTTTGATTAGCCATTATTAGTTGAATTTTGTGTAGTAAACTTTGGGGTAAAATTGGTTTAAGTAAGTAATCATTTGCGCCTAAAACTAGATTTTCTGAAGATATTTTGTTGGTGAGAGCTAGAATTTTTGCATCTTGCATACCGGGTAAGCAGCGAATTTGTTCAACTATTTCTTGCCCATTAGTTCCGGCAACTTCAAAGTCTGCAATGACGATTAAAGGTTGCAAAATTTCTATTTGCTTCATTGCTGTAGATGCTTCTAATAGCCATACTACTTGAAAGCCAGAAGCAGTTAAAATTTCACAAATCAAAGTAGCTGTTTCTTCATGATTTTCAATGACAACTATTCTGCCAGCGGGAAAGTTTAAGTTGATTAATGTTCCTTCTTTAGTATAGGATGATGATGACTGAGGTTCGGTTTTTTGGGGAATAAGATATTTTTGTTTTGGCAACCACACAGTAAAAATTGAACCAACCCCAACAGTAGAGTTAACTTCAATTGTACCGCCATGAAGTTCTACTAATTGTTTAGTTAAAGCTAATCCTAATCCGGTTCCTTCGTATTGGCGATGGTAAGAACTATCTAATTGTTGGAATTTTTGGAAAAGCAAATGTCTTTGTTGTTCGGGAATGCCTATACCTGTGTCTTCTACTTGCAGAACGGCGCGATTTCCTTCTCGCCAAACTCGTAAAATTACTCTACCTCCTTCGGGAGTGAATTTAATGCCGTTACTCAATAAATTGTAGAGAATTTGCCTTATTTTCCTTTCGTCAGCTAAAAAGCGTTCTTGTTGAGGATCAAGTCTAATTGCTACTGCTAATTCTATTCCTCTTTGGTTAGCTTTTGGTTTCAAGTTTGTCATTTCTTGATGTGCTAATTGCGAGAGAGAAAATTCGCTGATATTTAAGACAGTTCTCCCGGCTTCTAATTGAGATAATTCTAAAATATCGTTGATTAATTCGAGGAGATGTTCGCCGTTGTCGTGAATGCTTTGTAAATAGTCTCTTTGTTTTTGACTTAGTTGCCCAAAAGACCATCTTAATAGAGTAGCAGATAAGCCGATTACGCAGGTGAGAGGTGTGCGTAATTCATGGCTCATTGTGGCTAAAAATTCGGTTTTGGCGCGATTAGCTGATTGTGCTATAAGCATGGCATCGTGAAGTTCTTGGGTGCGATCGATCACCCTTTTTTCTAATGTTTCTTTTTGTTGTTGAACTTCGGCATAAAGTTGGGCTTGGTAAATTGCGATCGCCAAATGTTCGCCAATATGCGACAAGAATTTCTTCTCTTTATCTTGCCATTGTCGGGGGGCAAAACATTGGTGAGCAATTAATAAACCCCAAAGTTGTTCTTGAATTAAAATTGGCACAACTAACTTGGCTCTAACTTGATGTTGCCGCATTAAATTCAATATGCAGGGCTGAAAAATATAAGCAGTTTCAACATCTTTGACTGCTAAAGTGAAGCCTTTTCGATATTTTTCTCGACAGTTGGGTACATAAGTAAAACAACGTTCTTCTTCGGAAAATCCTAAGACAGAAGGTATATCATCAGAATATCTGGCTTCATAAGTAACTCGTCCCCAAATTTTGCGATCGCTTACTTCCTGCTCAAAGTCCTGCTCTAGTTGATTGTCATTTTTTGTTTGAGTTAAATTAAAGTCTTCAGGATGTAATTCTTGTTTTGCCGCTAGTGCATAAAACTTTAAAATATCATTTTCAGCTATTTCTAAGTGTTTAACGGAAGATAAAGGTTGCTGGAATTGATAGATTATTAAGCGATCGGTTTGTAAAAAATTCCTCACCTGTTTTACCGCTGTTTCCAAGATTACAGGTAATTCCAAACTCTGCCGAATTTGGGTCGTTACCTGATTCAATAATCGCTCTTGTTCTACCTGTTGTTCTAAAGCTTCATGTACAGGTTGGCAAACAGAAACAAAAGGATACATTGGATCGTGAAGTAAAATTTTTCTACTCTCATTTGTAATGATTTCCACTAAAGACAGAGTAAATTCACTTTGAAGATTAGCATCGTTAGGACACAGAATTTGAGTTGCTTCTTGAAGAGTTTTTTCAGCAAGAGGATGATCTGTGAGAAAACTACTCAATTGAGCGAGAAATTCTGCGATCGCTTCCGGTGCAAAAGTTAATCCTACCTGATATAATCTATCTTCTGGATCTTGCCAAGAAATCTCTTCTAACCGTTGTGTTGCTACCACTAAACCACTAAACTGTTCTGACACCAACAAAATAAATTTTTCTTCTATTTGTTGTGGTCTAACTGTCAGGGTAGATAGCACATCTTCAGTCAACAGCAAACTACTTTCTCCGACCCTTTGTGCCATTTGCCCAAACAAGGTTCGTAGTCCATTAAAAGAGGTAAGCGATAAATTCCGACGTAAAATAAAATTTTGGTAACTCAGCATTTTAGCCGTTTACATAGTAAGGAAGCAGTAGGCTGTGCTAAATCAGAGTCCGAATCATGGTTCTCAATGATTGATCGTGGATTAAGCAGATCATATTTGATCACCATAGAGGCAAGTATAAACAGTTTCTTTAACTAATGTATAGCCGAAAGCTGATAAAAAACTGTAATTATTGAGGTAAAATCGTGCATCGTTTAGCTGCTACCCCCGGAGGATGGAATTTTCTAGAAGAAGGAGTCATTTTCATTGAACAAACGCCTGCTCCTATTGTATTCCTAACAGCTGCGGATACGGATATTCAAACTCTAGCAACGGCTGTAAGCAAACTCCCAGAAGGATTTCCTGAATTACGAGTCGTCAATCTTTTACAATTACAGCAACAGCTGAGTATTGATACTTACGCCACTCAAGTATTAACAAAAGCCCAAATAATCATAATTCGCTTACTGGGAGGACGTTCTTACTGGTCTTATGGTTTGGAAGTAGTGCGGGAGACGGTACAACAAACAAAGGCAAAACTAATTATAATGCCTGGGGATGACCGTCCAGACCCCGATTTAATCAGTCATTCTAATGTTTCCCTGGTAGGGGTAAATCAGTTGTGGCGCTACTTCAGCGAGGGTGGGGTGAACAATTTTGTCAATGCTTTAAAATTTATTGTCGATCTTTGTTGGCAAACAAATTATACTCCATCACCTCCGCAGGAAGTTGCGCGAGTAGGAATTTATGGTTGGCAGCAAGAAAATTTAGAAATAGAGCATAAATACTCAAGTTTAATTCCTAAAGTTGGTATTTTATTTTACCGGGCTCATTATTTAGCCGGAAATACCGCCCCAATTGATGCTTTATGTCATGCTTTAGTAACAAAAAATTTAGAGCCTGTGCCAGTTTTTGTTTCTTCTTTACGAGATCCCGATGTGCAAGCTGATTTAAAAGCATATTTTCAGCCAAAAGATGCTGAATCAATTCAAATTTTACTCAATACTACCAGCTTTTCAGTTAATAATTTTGAACGGACAATTAACAACTCTGAATTAACTGCAAATTTTTCAGATGTTCCAGTTTTACAAGTAATTTTTAGTGGAGGAACTGAGGAACAATGGGAATCTGGGTTTGCGGGACTTTCGCCGAGAGATATGGCGATGAATGTGGCGTTACCAGAAGTAGATGGAAGAATTATTAGTCGAGTAGTTTCTTTTAAGGGGGTACAATCGAAACATCCAAGTTTAGAAACAGATGTAGTTGGATATCAACCAAATTTAGAGAGAATTAATTTTGTAGCTGAGTTAGCGGCAAGTTGGGTAAATTTGCGGCAAAAAATTCCATTTGAACGCAAGGTTGCTTTAATTTTAGCTAACTATCCCACCCGCGATGGACGGTTAGCAAATGGTGTAGGTTTGGATACTCCTGCTAGTTGTGTGGAAATTCTGAAAGCTTTAGAAAATGCGGGTTATGCGGTGGAAGATTTGCCGGAAACTGGGGATGATTTAATTAATAGATTAACTTCGGGAATTACTAATGATTGGGAAGGAAAGGAGTTGCGATCGCCTAACCAAGTGCTATCTTTAAGAGAATACCAAGAGTATTTTGCCGATCTCCCTTTGTCAGTGCAACAAGGCATAATTGAAAGATGGGGAATTGCTAATGTGAAATCTTTTCCGATTCCCGGAATTCAGTTAGGTAATATTTTTGTCGGCATTCAACCGAGTCGGGGTTATGATATTGACCCCAGTTTAAATTATCATGCGCCAGATTTAGAACCAACTCATGATTATTTAGCTTTTTATTATTGGGTGAGAAAACATTTTGCTGCTGATGCGATCGTTCATGTGGGAAAACATGGTAATTTGGAATGGTTGCCCGGTAAAAGTGTCGCCCTTTCCAGTAATTGTTATCCCGAAGTAGCGTTAGGCGCAATTCCTCATTTTTACCCTTTTATTGTTAATGATCCAGGTGAAGGTTCCCAAGCGAAACGCCGCGCCCAAGCGGTGATCATTGACCATTTAACGCCGCCAATGACAAGGGCAGAATTATATGGGAATTTGCATAAATTAGAAAGTTTAATTGATGAATATTATGAAGCGCAAAGTTTAGATCCTTCT
>JBAVZX010000646.1:0-6454 GCA_049589015.1 Phormidium sp.
GATTTAGGGGGATCTTATAACCAACACTTTGCGTTAAATAAACAGGTGTTGTCACATTAACATTAATTGAGACACTTTCTGCTAACCTACCAGAAAATTTTAGGAATTACCCAATGGCTACAAAAGAAGAAATTCTGCAAAACTTTGATCCTAACGGAATTGGCATTGATAACGGCAATTTCTTAGGACTTCCTTTTGATTATGAATCTGCTAATATTATCGTGTTTGGCGTTCCTTGGGAAGTTACCGTTTCTTATGGTTTTGGAACAGCCGCAGGGCCAAAAAGAATTTTAGCAGCTTCTCGTCAATTGGATCTTTTTGATTTTGATAATCCAGATGGCTGGGAACAAGGGATTTTTATGGCAGAAATTTCTGCCGATATCCAGCAAAAAAGTGATGATTTAAGACAGAAAGCTACCAGAATTATTGAGCATTTAGAACAAGGTAAATTTGTGGAAGATGATCCAAAAATGGTGCAAATTCTGGCAGAGATTAACCGCGAGTCTCAATCACTTAATCAATGGTTATTTGAGCAAGCAAAAACTGCAATGAATCAAGGGAAAAAAGTCGCTGTGATTGGGGGCGATCATAGTGTACCTTTAGGATATATGCACGCATTGGCGGAGTATTATCCAAACTTTGGAATTTTGCATATTGATGCTCATTCGGATTTACGGGAAGCTTACGAAGGTTTTGAATTTTCCCATGCTTCAATTATGTTTAATGCTTTGCAAATACCGCAAATTTCTAAGTTAGTGCAAGTGGGAATTCGGGATATTTCTGAGGGTGAAATTAATCTAATTAAGCAGTCGGAAGGTAGAGTTTCGGCGTACTACGATCCGATGTTGAAACAAAAGCTTTATGCTGGGGTGACTTGGTTGGATTTGTGCAAACAAATTGTGGCAGAATTACCCCAACAAGTTTACATTAGTTTTGATGTTGATGGGTTAGATCCTAAACTTTGTCCAAATACGGGAACTCCGGTTCCGGGAGGTTTAGAATTAGAACAAACTTTTTGTTTATTCCGGGAAGTTGTGCATAGTGGTAGGGAAATTATTGGGTTTGATGTTGTGGAAGTTGGTGATGATGAATGGGATGCAAATGTTGGTGCAAGAACAGTTTATAAGTTGTGTAATTTGATGAGTTTAACTTAGGTCTGTTGTAGGCGCTTTAGCGCGATTCCCACTGAAGTGGGAACAACGGACTTTTATGAGGCGATAAAGTCTTCGATTCCTATTTGACTGAGTGGGATACCACTGAGAGTTGCTAATAGTTCATTGGTGTTGGTAATCCTAATTAAAGTTGAACTACTGCTTTCAGTAATTGTTAGTTGAGCGAATGTTAAACCGCCAGTTAAAAGGATGAAATCTGTGCCATTTTGGAAATCAATAATGGTGTCGCTTCCTTTGTTTGCGGCGAGGATAAAGCGATCGCTTCCCTCCCCACCTTGCAACACATCATTACCCAAATCACCACTTAACCAATCATCGCCAATTCCTCCATTCAAAGTATCATTTTCTTGACCACCATAAATAGTGTCGTTACCAAGATCACCAAATAGAGAATCTTGACCTATATTTCCATAAATTACATCGTTACCTTTGCCTCCATGAACTGTATCATTACCCAAATCTCCAAATAGTAAATCTTCACCTTGATTGCCAAAAATTAAATCGTCACCTTTGCCACCATGCAAAGTATCGTTATTATCACCACCAACAATTGTGTCATTATCGGCGTTACCATTGATTCGATCGCTACCACTCAAACCATAAATTACATCATTACCAGAACTGCCAAATAAGTTGTTACTTCCGGTATCTCCGTAATAGAAATCATCGCCTAAAGTGTACAAAGTTCCGCCAGCAGCAACCGACATTTCGCGGTTTCCTTCTTGCAAGCGAATTAATTCTGCTTTGCCAGAAGCATCGACAGCAAATATTACTGGTTCACCTCTTGATAAACCATTAATATCCGCAAAACTTCCTAACATTCCAGTTAAATTCCCATCGGGAGTAAATTCTTTATCTAAACGAATTTCTGGTTCGTTCATTTCTTCTGTGGTGGCGGAACTGTGAGAATGATCTTCTGCGGCATGATCGTGATGTGCGCCTCCCAAATAGGTGTGAATTTTAACTGTTTCATGACCTTGGGGTACGTTACCAACTGCCATTGTGGTCAGGTTGGCGTGGTAACTTTGGATGTATTGACCATTGGGAATATCTGGTCTTTGCAAAACATAACCAGAAGTTACTTTAACTTCGCCATTGAATTCACCATAAGGTTGGAAAGTTTGGGTTAACAATGCTGTATCATGCGCTGTATTTTTTCCATCCAAACTGCCGTTTAATTCAATGGAACGTCCACTGTAAACTTCTACTAATCCTCTTCCTCCACTACCTTGGGAAACAATCACATCATCAAAGTTGTCTCCGTCAATATCACCAGAAGCTAAATTAATTGTGCCTGTGAATCCGGTTTCATGATGGAATGGACTAATTCTGGTGATTAAGTGATAATCCAAACCGCTATAAACTTCAATTGAAGGATTAGCAATTCCACCTACACCAACGATGATGTCAGAAAAACCATCGCCGTTAATATCTCCCGCTGCTATTGATGTTTTGGCATCAGGTGTAAATGTTTGGTTGGCGAAAGGTGAAAATTGAGTTAGTACTAATTCTTCGTTCAGTCCGTCAAATTGGGTAATGCCTTGTTGTTGCCGATCGATCAATGTCTGACCATCAAATACTTTGACAGTGAATTTAGTTTCTGTACTACTCAAATTAGATTGAATAGTAATAATATCAGTGACGTTATCTGTAACATTTTTGTTCAGATCTTCTTTTTGCTTGTAATTAACATCACCAATTGCTAGATTAATTGCACCTGTAAATCCGGCACCAAAAGGCGATAAACTAATCTTTTGGTTTAAATTACTTGCCCGATATAACTCTACACTTCCATTATTTTGTTGACCAGCTACACCTAACCAAGTACTTTCCGTATTCAAAACCACGCGCACAGGTGCCATCATTCCGGCATCTTCGTGGAACAAAATGTGACAGTGATTGACATAACTACCGGGAAAATCTTCAAATTTCATCACCACTTTTACTTCTGAAGTTTCCCCATCTACCATCGGTTCGCCGTAAGGATTCTCAGGGGTAGGTGTGTTAGGTTTGTAAGTTGGTGGTAGACCGATCGTATCACTCAAAACACCCTCTAAATAAGCATTTCGCACCTCACTAACCGGAATACCGTTAATTTCTAAAACTACAAAGTCATTTTGATGAATGTGGAAAGGATGCCATTCTAACAAGGGAATATTTATTTCCGGGGGAAGGTTAGGATCGCTTTGACCGGAAATATTTTTCATACTCCAAACTTCAGTTGTGTCTAACATTGGCATTGCCAAAGGAACTTGACTTTTACTGAATTCGGTGGAGAAAAATTCCCCATTGATGCGATATGTTCCCTCGAAACTAATAACATCTAAGTCATCGGGAATGTTACCTATTGCTAGTGCATTTCCCAGATTAGCTGACCAAGTGAATGTGCGTTGGCGATCGAAATTTCCATTTTCCGTCTCTGCAACTAATTCATCAATTTTTGCCGCCTGTTCCAAGAAAATATCATAAGGTTCTGGACGATCGCCTTTTGGTATTTCCTCTCCCGTCACTTCCACAGTTGCTAATACTTGCGGCCCCCAAATCAAGTGACCATCAGCAAATCCATCTTTTCCTTTAATTAAAGCCGAAGTATTATTGCCGATAATTTCTTCAGTTCCATTAGATAGGAAATAATATTTCCCAGGTGTTTCAAACCATTCTTCAACAGTTAATCTTTGTCCGGGAGTAAGAACTGGCAATTCAGTAACTTCTCTAATATTAGAAGCTATCGATCCCACAGAATCTCCATCAATAGCTACCAAAGTCACTTCTTGAGGAATTAAATTTTCTCCTTCTTCTTTGAACAGTTGAATAATGTGAAAAGCATTACTGTTCATGTTGGTGAAAGCAAAAAGATTCACTTCACCTGTTTTCACTTCAATTGTGGGATTATACTGACCATTAACTGTGTGAATTACATTTTCTGTAGGTTCAGCTAATGGTCCACCACCATAAGAGAAAATTCCCGGTGCTCCGCCTGTGGGTCGCGTTGGATCGTAAGGTATGGGTTTAGCGTTGTAACCCATGAAAACTGCATCGGACAATTCATAAACTTTTTCCCCATTTTCTGTTCCCAAAACTTGCAATGGTGTACCAGCAGGAAGGGCTTTTGTTGGGTCTTGATTTAACGGATCGGTTAAGCTTCCTTGTCTGTTTACCTGTTGCACGCCAAAGGTATTAAGTGCCATAAAATGCAATGGCCTTTCTTTGGGATTGAATTTATCTATATCCGGCAGATCGTAAGGAGTTGTTAATAATAATTGACCTGCTAATCCTGAAGAAACTTGCTCATTTGTTAATCCATGTAAATGCGGGTGATACCAATCAGGGCCAATAAAATGATTATCGGGAATGGGAATAGTTTGATTCCAACTTTCTCCCGCATCAACTAAATGAAGTACGTTATCACCACGTCCCATTGGTGATACGTGCAGTCCGTGATTATGGAGGTTGGTTACTTGGTTTAAGTTATTTTCCAACCATAAATTTAATGTGTCTCCAGGTTCGGTAATTAAAAATGGCCCCGGTATAGTACCGTTATAACCTCTTAATTGTTCATAAGGAGTATTCCTAGCTTGATTGTTAGTATCAGTGAGCCAAGGAATTGTCCCATCTCCTGATTTGAGAATACCAAACCCATCAATTTGAATTTGATTAATATTCTCCATTCTTAGGGTGGCGTTTAGTTCTTCTTGCGGCCCCCAACTAGAGATGTAATTGCCTGGTTGATCTAATTGCCAATCTCGAAAAGGGTCTTTGAAGGGAACTTTTTCATCGGGGTGAGGTAAGACTCGTAAATAGTTAGTTGTGTCGAATCCTTGGCTCCAGCTTTGAAAGTTTTCTTGACCAATAATATAGGCGTTTCTGAGTTGAGTTGTCATAATTTTCCTATCCCTTGGCAAGTTTTAATTTGCAGTTTTTTGTGCTTTTAATTTACTAAGAGTTTTTCTGAACTAATTACATTTCTCAATATTGGCATGAAAGGATAAGGATCGTAAACAGGCGATAATACTCAAATTAATTTGCAAAAAACTTTATTATTGTTTTAAAAGAAATCTCTGCGATCGTAAAAGTGAAACCGTCCAAAACCAAGAAATTGACCATGAGCTTTTTCTCCCGGAGGAAAAGCCGTCACACCAAATAAATACACTCCACCTAAACAAGGATTACGCACAGGCTCAAGAGCAATAGTTACCGTTTTTCCTGGAGAAATTGGCGGATTGAACGTGATAGCAACCGAACGAGCTTTTTCATCTGTTATCACTTCTTGAATCGGCAAATTTTCCCCTTTTTTACGTCGAGTTCCCACAAAAGCACTACTATCTTCTAATCGAAAATCTACGTCTTCTGTTCCTTCCTGTTGGTTAATCACCACTCGTTGCAAGGGTTCTCCGGCATTTTCCGGCAAGTTAACAGTAAAATAGTAAGTCGCTGACCATACACAGGCATCGTTAAAAGTGGTAGTTGCGGCTAATAAACTGGGAGGCTGCACAAAATAAACTGTACCGTCTGCTAGTTGCACTGCTTTTGTTTGTTGCCAGCCAGCTAAAATACCTACTGTGGCTGCTAATGTTGCTGAGAGAATCTGAGAAGTAGTCATGAGTTTTTATGAAGATTTGAAAAGAAGTTTTGCTATGCCGTAATTAAAAAATTTTCCGGTCATTATTAACTAATTTTAATAAATCAAACTCTACAAACTGCAAAGATTTTTCATATTTTTAGCTAGAAAAATTGGTTAGACTAAAACTAATGCAACAAGCAGGTGGAATTATATGCCTTTAATCTCTAGTCTTCCTTTAAAGCGACCCGGATGGCAAACAGTAGTCATTTTTACCTTGACCTTTTGGCTTAGTACTAGCCTGGTTTTGGACTTGGTAATTATGCCTGGTTTGTATGCTTCTGGAATGATGTCGCAAAGTGGATTTGCCACAGCTGGTTATCTAATTTTCTGGGTTTTTAACCGCGTCGAGTTGTTGTGTGCAGCTTTAGTATTGACGGGTGTGTTAGTTTTCAAACGCACACACAATGTTTTTGTGAATCAGAGCGGCAAAGCAACTATTTTAGCAATGATACTTCTCACTATTGCTCTGATTTTCACTTATGTCTTAACACCACAGATGAGTGCTTTAGGGCTAAATTTAGAGATTTTTGATTCAGTTGGTTCTGTTCCGGGTAGGATGAATTTGTTACATGAAACTTACTGGATTTTGGAAGTAGTTAAGTTAATCGCTGGTGGTGCGATTCTGAGTTTGTTTTACCGAGAAAACTAATTGCTAAATCAG
>JBAVZX010000647.1:0-2184 GCA_049589015.1 Phormidium sp.
AGCCACATCCGTAGGAACTTATGAAGCATTGTGGAAACCTTGGACAGCCAATCAACATTTAGCGATCGTCCGTACCCACGCCCAAGAAATTACCCGAAAAGTAACTACTAATTCTCTCAATTTTACCCATGATCGTTCCCATCCCGATCGACTGCGAATTGGCTATTTATCAAATAACTTTTACGATCATCCAGTCAGTCATCTAATTCAAGGATTATTCGGCTGTCATAACCGAAAAGAATTTGAAATATTTGCTTATTCTTTTGGTGATGATGATCATAGCGAATATCGCCGCCGCATCGCCGCAGACTGCGATCGATTCCGCGATCTTCAAGGGAGAACTCCCCAAGAAATTGCCCAGCAAATATTTGCCGATCGCATTCATATTCTAGTCGATCTTAACGGCTACCTCAACGATGCACGTCCCCAAATTCTCGCCCTGCGACCTGCACCCATTCAAGTCAATTATTTAGGTTATACAGGAACAATGGGAGCCGATTTTATTGATTATTTGATGGGAGACGCGATCGTAACCCCCCCAACAGAACAAGATGCGTTTTTGGAAAAATTGGTGATTTTACCACACAATTATCTAGCCAACGACGGCTACCAAAAAATAGCCGATATTCCCGTTACTCGCGCAATGTATGGATTACCTGCATCGGGATTTATCTTTTGTTGCTTCAACCACAATATTAAGATTGAACCAACAATTTTTGAAGTTTGGATGAAGATTTTAGCTGCCGTACCCGGAAGTGTCCTTTGGTTACTCAATCGAGTTAAAATGGCAGAAGAAAACTTGTGGCGCGAGGCGCAAAAAAGGGGAATCGACAGCGAAAGATTAATCTTCGCGCCACCTTTACCCAAAGCAGAACACCTAGCCAGACATCGTTTAGCCGACCTATTTCTCGACACTTATTACTACAACGCTCATACTACAGGCAGCGATGCTTTAGTAGCGGGAGTTCCGATTTTAACTTGTCCGGGAAAAACATTTGCCTCTCGCGTCGGCGCTAGTTTATTAACCGCTATTGGTTTACCAGAATTAATCGTAGGAAACTTCCAAGAATATGAAAAATTAGCCGTGGAATTAGCTCGTTTCCCGACCAAAGTGCAGCAGCTAAAAGAAAAATTAGCTGCCAATAAATTAACCTTTCCCTTATTCGATACACCGCGTCTAGCGAGAAATATCGAACAAGCCTATCGCCAAATGTGGTCAATTTATGCTTCTGGTAATTCTCCACAACAAATCATCATTGAAGAATCCTTGTAATTGAATTCATTTCCAATTCAAACGAGCAACGAAAATCCAGAATTTGTGTCTTTTTGAAACATTCCATTAACCAAACTTTAAGAAACATAAATAGCCAAAACCATGAAAACTATTTACAATCAAATATCAACCAAAGAATTAGTCATCATCGACCCTAGAGTAGAAGCATACCAAATCCTCACCAAGGGAGTTGGCGCAGGCGCAAAAGTTATTATCATTGACCCTAATTTTGATGGCATTGAACAAATTACAGAAGCATTAGCTGAATATCCAGCTAACAGCTTGCACATCATTTGTCACGGCGCACCCGGTTGTTTATATCTGGGAAAAACACCCATCAACGCTGCAAATATTCAGCAATATCGCCAGCAACTCCCACAATGGCAAGTTAGTGACATTCTCCTCTACGCCTGCAACGTCGCTGCTGACACTTTCCTCAAGAAACCCAAGAAACCCGGTTTTTCTAAAAAACCGGGTTTCTGGCAGCCTGAAGACCCAGATGCCACCTTCCTCTACCAACTCCACCACCTCACAGGCGCAAACATCGCCGCCTCCGCCCACCCAGTCGGGAACGAAAGCAAAGGTGGCACCTGGAACTTACAATACCAACTAGGAAATATTAGCAGCCCTATTGCCTTTTCCCCCAAAGTATGCAGTAGCTATCCCGGCATTTTCCCCGCCTCCTTCGCCACTCCCACCAACTTTTCTGTGGGGAATACTCCCATTTCCGTCACCACCGGAGACTTCAACGGGGATGGTAAACTGGACATCGCCGCCGCGAACAGGAACTCCTACAACGTCTCGGTACTATTAGGCACAGGGACAGGCAGTTTTGCTGCTGCTACCAACTTTGCTGTGGGGACTGCTCCCGTTTCTGTCACCACCGGAGACTTCAACGGGGATGGTAAACT
>JBAVZX010000648.1:0-6106 GCA_049589015.1 Phormidium sp.
ATCACAGCGTTAGATCCCCCCTAACCCCCCTTATTAAGGGGGGAACCAGTGGAAGCTTCGCTATTAACATCATGGGGGGACCAGGGAAGAATTAATAACTAGCAACTGGCGTTATTACATATAAAGATATATGGAAAAATTCTACCGATCGCCCTAAAAAAGTCTATTATCCAGATAAATTCCCCCGATCCACCTATTTTGGAATAATAATAGTTAGCAATATCGATGAATAATATAATGATTAGTGGAGGTTAAAATGATTATCAGAAACGAAACAGATGCGGATATCGAAGTAATTACAGAAGTTACAATAGCCGCTTTTAAAAATCATCCGATTAGCAACAATACAGAGCAATTTGTAATACACGCCTTGCGTGCTGCTGGTGCGCTGACTATCTCTCTGGTTGCGGAGATCGATCGCAAAGTCGTAGGACATATTGCTTTTTCACCAGTAACAATTTCAGATGGTACAGCAGATTGGTATGGACTCGGCCCAATTTCAGTATCGCCAGATTATCAAAAGCAGGGGATTGGGAAATCGCTTATAAATGAAGGGTTGTCTTTGTTAAAAAATATGGGAGCCCAAGGCTGCGCCCTTGTAGGAGATCCGAATTATTATAAGCGTTTTGGTTTCAAGAATTATCCAGAGTTGATTTATGAGGGAATTCCCCAAGAGTTTTTCCTGATTTTGCCCTTTATCCAAAAAATTCCCCAAGGAGTTATTGTGTTTCATGATGGCTTTAAGGCAACTAACTAGGGTTTCGGATAAGCATCAAAGCTGACAAAGTAACAACTTCATCAGCTTGAGAAACAAAACAAATTTCAGCTAGAAAATTCCTTTATTCATGAGTCGTACCATCAGGCATAGTAGCACCTGCCAGTTTTGCTTTTTGCAGATTTGCGCCAGCAAGTTTCGCTTCTTTGAGGTTAGCTTTTTCCAAATTAGCACCCTGCAAATTTGCGCCACGCAAGTCTGCTGAACTTAAATCAGCTTCACTCAAATTGCTCTCTGATAAATTAACTCCACAAAGATTAAGACCACTCAAGTTTTGTCCACTTAAGTTAGCTTCTACAATGCTTGCTCCAATTAAATTTGCTCCCGTTAAATTAACGCCAATTAAGTTAGCTGAATACAAATCTATGTGTTTTAACTTCGCTTGACTCAAATCTGCTCCCATCAGATTAGCACTGCGTAAGATAGCACTATTTAAGTTAGCTCCCTTTAAGTCCGCTGTGGATAAGTTAGCATCAGTTAAGTCTGCTTGAATTAAGCTTGAGCCACTTAAATTTGCTGTGGTTAAGTTGGCATGGTATAGTCTTGCTCCCTCTAAGTTTGCTTTATTTAGATTAGCATTCAGGAGTTTTGCAGAATCTAAAACTGCCTTACTTAGATTAGCACCTTGTAAGTTAGCTTCAACCAAGTTTGCGTAACTTAGTTCAGCTTCGCAGAGGTTTATTCCTGACAAATTAGCCTCATTTAGATTGATTTCATAGAGGTGTTTTCCGCTTAAATCGAGTTTAGGTAAATTAATACCAATAAAATTTCGTTCTCCCTGATCATAACGCTTCAAAACTTCCTCAGCACTGAAAGTAGGTTCTTCTTCAACTTCAGTAGAATCACCAATATTTTGATTTTCGGTAGATTCCACATTAGTAGTTTTTATAGAACTAGCAACAGGCGGAACAGTCGAATTACTAAGAGGTTGAATCTTTACAGTTTTATTATCTTCCTCTCTTATTTGTCGCTCAACTCGATCAAAAAATTGATTTAAAAGCTCCTCATCAGATAGATTTTGTGAAGGAACGTTTAGTTTTTGTTCGTTACTTGAACCATGATTAATTACAGGTTCTTGAGAAAAATTTCCTGCTACTAAATTGGCAACTTCTGCTTGTAAGCTTGCTAACTGTTCTAGTTCAGGTCTGTTTTTGAATTCCTCACTCAGACTATCTAAAACACCTTTCAATTCTGTCAGATATTGCTTGATAGCATTCTGCTGTTCTTCTAATTTTTCAATTCTGGTAACTAATGAAAATAAATCTAAATCTTGATCAACCATTTTCAGCTATCCTTTAGGCAAATATAGGCTAATACAAATCTTGTAGGGGCGGGGTTAGTCATTATTTCTTTCTCCAAACCAAAAAATTATCAACAAAACCCGCCCTTACTAAGCCTGTGGCTATATATTAATTTTCGCAAATCTAAAGAACATTTCAAAACTGTGAAATTACTGAAACAAAGCAAAAATAGCTACCAATTATTTACTAACTAAACTCCTAATCATGAATCGAACCATCAGGCATAGTAGCACCTTCTAATTCTGCACCCATTAAATTAGCACTACTCAATTCCGCCCTAGCAAAATTCGCCTTTCGCAAATTCGCACCAGAAAAGTCAGCCCTTGCTAAATAAGCCTCAATTAATTCTGCTTCAGATAAGTTAGCTTCCCGCAAATCTACCCGACTTAAATCCACCTTAATTAATCTCGTGCGATTCAAATTTGCCCGACTCATTTTCGCCCGACTCATCTTAGCATCCGTCAGCAAAGAATCACGTAAATCTACATTTGTCAAATCAGCATCAGTTAAAATAGCGCGTTCCAATTTAATATTTCGCATATAAGCACCAGCTAAATTAGCCCCACTCAAATTAGCATCACTGACATAAGAATTACCCAATTTTGCCCCAGCTAAATTAGCGCCACTTAAATCTGCTTCTCGCAAAGTTGTTTCCGTTAAATTAGCGCCACTTAAATCTACTTTCGCTAAGTTTGCGCCCGTTAAATTCGCACCTCGTAAATCAGCTTTATGTAAATTTGCGCCGATTAAATTCGCTGTGTAAATTCGCTTTTCTTCCCGGAAATTTGCCCCGCGCAAGCAAGCACCAGTGAGATTAGCACCACTTAAATTAGTTCCCCGCAAATCTGCATCGATTAAATTAGCATCTAAAAGATTGGCTAAGGTAATATCTGCACTGCGTAAATCTGCACCTTGTAAACTAGCGCCATGTAAATCAGCATTGTGTAAGTTAGCAGCAGTTAAATTTGCCTGATTTAAGTTTGCGCCATCCAGTTTAGCGCGAATCAAATTGGCTTTGCGTAAATGCGCCCGACTCAAATAAGCAAAAATTAAATTAGCCCCATTTAAATCTGCGCCCGTGAGAGTTATGCCAATCAAATCTGCGTTAAAAAGATTGACACCCCGCAAATTCATTCCCACAAAATGTGTTTCACCTGCGGCATAACGTTTTAAAAGTTCTTTAGGGTTCATAATTGGTGTAATCGTGAATATAAAGTTTCTCAAGTCTTAAGATGGGCGAATTTGACAAGTTTCTTCATCATTATCTGAATCATCCTTCACATCTGTAACTTCGCCATCAAAATTCATCACAAAATTTTCTGGTTGATACTGATTTGATTCCCGGTTAGCATAGTACCGTTTCATTGCTTGATAAATTGCTCCTGCTGCTTGTGTATGTTCATCTGTTGGTTTTAAGCTTTTCGCTACTGTTTGTAGGCGATATTCTAAGTCTTTTAAAGTTTTACATCTGTCAAATAACCTGTGTATTAAGTCGTCTAATTCTTTGCTTTTCAAGGTGAGCCAGTCTTCGGAACTAAAGTCAAAAAGATGATATACTACGGAATACGCCAGTATTTTTGCTCGGAGTGGATTAGTATATTTCATAATTTCCACCCGCAACTCAAAGGGATCGTAAATTATTGGCGGTTCATCCCATCCTAAGTTGGGTTTATATTCCAGGGATTGTTGGACAAAATTACTTTGTTTAGCTATCTGTTGGGTAGTTTCTTGGTTATCTGGATAAAGCCTAGTCATCTGTTCAATAATCACATTAGCTACTAAAGCATATTCCCCTGGTTTATTCAATGTTTTGACAAGTTTATCTAAGGAAAATTTCAAATAATCTAAAGTAGGATTGGCTATTTGCAATTCTTGAATTAATTCTTTTAACCTGATGCTGTTTAATTTATTGGCATCATTTTCCCACTTACTTTTACAAATGGCATAAATTACTTTCCTAATACGTAAAGAGTTGTGCTGTTCTTCTAAGTTTTTTACGACCTCATCAAGCAAAGATAAAGCTTTCATTATCGCTACCACACTCAACTATTTAGATGAGAAAGTCTTGAGTCTATTTTATTACGAGCTAATATTCCTGGTGGTTGCACTCATGTTGCAGTTCCAGGATTAGATCAAGTCCTATTACAGATTACCTCACAGCCAACCCGACTTTCTCATCTTTGCAAAGATTTGAACAACTAGCACCAAAATTTGTAAAAAATTTTATAATTTGGCATCCTGCTAGAGATATATTAGTATCCACCTTTGGGTATACTTAGCAGAACGGTAATTTGTTAACGAACAAGCTGTACGGGTAGTAACTAATAAGGTGTTGCCAGCATGAATTATTTCCAGTTAGAAGGAGAAATTTCTAAGTTGACTACGGCGATGATGACTCGCCATCGGGATATTGTTTCCGACTTAATTGTGAGTTTGAAAGCACAGTTAACTCTAGAAGAGGTAGCTGGTCTAGTGTTAGTCAGTTTGGAACGTTTATTATGGTTTGATGTAGATTTATTTTTCTGGTGTGCTGAAAATCTCATCCCCCTGGAGATTAAAAGCGAAATCAAGAGAATAATTGCCGTAACTAACTATAAACACTTAATTGCTAAAGGTTTAATCCCTGGAGAAGATTTTAGTATGGATGGCGAGGGTAAGCTGTTGCAAAATCCTTGTCGCGGCACTCTTTAAGCTTTCAGTGCTTTAAATTATTTATTCAGGAGGTAGGGGGGCAGGGGAGAGGATTAGAGCAATTTTTCCTCTTGACAAATTATGCCTTTTTAATGTGGAAAATTTTCATTGATCTTGGTTGATTGCAGTTAGCGATCGCACTCCCCAAATTTCCTCTGTCCAATCCAATTATTACGAATACTAAGCAAACTCAACCTACAGATAGAGTATAAATCACTATAAATCAGTAGATAAAATGACCACAATTAAGGGAATATTAGAAATAGCATAATGTTCAGGAGGCCAAATTATGGCACCATACATTTCCTTCTCTTCAGCACTGCAAACATTTGCACTTGCCTATCTAGTTTCCGTTGTACTGGTACTGGCGCTCTCTTATATCGGTTGGGCAATAATTGAAATTATGGAAGAATCCACCGAGGTTTAATCATCTAAACTCGCTCCTCGCTATCTAAAGCTGATCCTGCTAAATTTATTGATTTGCTTGCTTACTTTTGGCATAATTAATGTAGCACACAATACAAAAATCCCAAATTTTGCTGCCAACTTAGTTAAATCTACCATTGGTAGAAAAACTTCCTCACAGGCAACAGGTTGATTTTTTTATGTTCCCTGTTTTCTATGGCGTTGCTATTAGTCTTAGTAAGAAACGGCTCCTCGATAATTTTTTTGTGGTTCTCCCAACAACACAAATGAGCAATTAAGTTGTTGCACTATTTCAGTAGTAATGTTACTCATTGCCAATCCCGCAGCAGTGCGTTGGCGTTCCGATCGCAAAACAACTAAATCCGAAAGTTGTCCTGCATAAAGTACTGCTTTTACCACATCATCATTAGCAACGACTTGAATATCAGTATTAATGTCAGGCATCCATTTTTCAACTAACAAATTCAGCTGCGAAGTTGTCCAAGCAATTTTAGTATCAGAAGTGCGGCGATCGCAAACATTTAACAAAGTTACCTGTGCCTGATTCGCATCTGCTAAAATCTTGGTAAATCGGATTAACCTAACAGCTTGATTAGTCAAATTTTCCACAGGCACCAAAATTCGCTGAATCTTACTAGGTGAATCCAGCAAGCGGGTAATCGCTACCGGACAATGAGATGCCCATAAAACCTCATCAATCATATTCCCAAATAAACGGGCCCGAAAACCAGTACGATTACCCCAACCCATAACAATTAAATTAGCATTTTTTTCCCGACTCGCACGACTAATTCCTTGAGCAACAGAATCATCAATTCGCAATATTGCTTCTGCTTCTACACCCAAATCTCGACTCATTTCCATCGCCCGTTTGAGTAACGTTTGATTCCGTTTTAAAGCATTATCCAACTCT
>JBAVZX010000649.1:0-2327 GCA_049589015.1 Phormidium sp.
GTGATTGTCGAAGCCAAAAATGATAATATTCAATCAGGTTTGGGTCAGTGTATTGCAGAGATGGTAGCAGCACAAATATTTAATCAGCGTCAGAATGAGAAAAATGAAAGCATTTATGGTTCTGTAACCACTGGAACTAACTGGAAATTTATGAGATTAGTTGATAAAGTAGTAGAAATTGAGCCGAATGAATATTTTTTGAGTAATATAGGTAAAATCATGGGAATACTAAGAAGTTTTATGGAGTGAGAATACTAATTGAAAAGCCACAAATATTTGTGGAACTTGTTGATTATTTGTTCCTCCCTGAATTAAGAGAAAGATTACGATCGCCAAATCTAAGGCAATAGTTTATAGTGGTAATAATAAGAAAGGTGAATTGGGTGTTTTGGTTAAGGACGATCGCGATCGTTCTGTATGATAGAGAAGATAGGAGCGAACACCAAATACTAGAGAGGTTAATAAATCATGCAAACTGAAACTAAAGTATCTCTCTACGAACAAGATTTTGCTTTATGGATCGAGGACGTGGCAGCAAAATTAAAAGCACGAGATTTTGATAATCTTGATGTTGATAATCTGCAAGAAAACTCAGTTCGCCGATCAATGGCAATTTAGTAGCGATGGTGATATGGTTTTAATTGAAGAATTTTGGGAAGAAGTATGATCAAATAAAATCCCCTTAAATTAATAGGAGAAATTATGATCGCGAATCCTCAAGACTATAAAAAAATGACGGCTGAAGAATACCTAGAATGGGAATCTCAGCAGGAACTTCGCCATGAATATGTTGATGGGGAAATTTTGGCTATGACAGGGGGTACTATTCCTCATAACGAAATTGCTCTCAATTTTTATACAGCATTACGACCTCATTTGCGGCAAAGAGGATGCCGAGCTAATGTATCAGATGTGAAAGTTCAGGCAAATCAAAATAGTCGTTATTTCTATCCTGATTTAGTTGTCACTTGCGATCCAGAAGATTTAAAATCTCGTGACTTTGTTCAACATCCTAAAGTTATTGTTGAGGTGCTTTCTCCTGGTACAGCAAATTACGATCGCGGTGATAAATTCAAGTATTATCGGCAAATGCCAAGTTTGCAAGAATATGTTTTAGTAGATTCTGAATCTATTTCCGTTGAAGTTTATCATCGCGGAGAAGGTAAAATGTGGCTTTATTATGCTTTTACGAATGGGGATACGATCGCATTAGAAAGCATTGGGTTTGAATGTGCGATCGAGCTTTTGTATGAAGGAATTATATTTGGTAATGAATAAGAGTTGGAAATTTAATTACTTACGAAAAAGATTATGAGCAAAATGATTTCAAAAACTGATACTCTTTACGATCGAGATTTTGTAGCATGGTGTGAAGATACTACGGCTAAACTCAGAAGACGGGAGTTTGATAATCTAGATTTGGAAAATTTAATTGAGGAGATAGAAAGTTTGGGGAAAAGCGATCGACGAGAATTGAAAAATCGATTAACAGTTCTGCTTGCTCATATTCTCAAGCGAATATATGTCAATAGTCCTGAAAATTTTAATGGTTGGGAATTAACGATTCTCGAACAAAGGCGACAAATTAAGAATTTATTGCAAGATTCTCCTAGCTTAAAACCATATTTAGCACAAATATTTTCTGGAGTATATGAAGATGCTTTGGAGGAAGTGGAAGTTGAGTATAAAAAAACTGAGTTTCCTGATAGTTGGATATTTGATATTGAAACTGATGTACTTTTATCTAAAAAATATTGGGAGGAGTAATAAAGCTGACTTGGTTGTTTTGGTAAGGGTGAAGGCGCAGGAAAATAACTACTTAGGACTTACGCAAAGCCTCTATCCGTAAGGTGCGTATAGCCCTGTTGCATTTAAGAAAAACGCCAGTGTAACGCACCATCCCACCATATTTAGCAGCATCACTAATCGCTAAGTTTTTGCTGTTCCAACCAAGCTATTAAATCAGCGACTTGAGAAAAATCCAACAGTGCTATTCCCAAATCTTCTAACTGCTCGATCGATAAAGCTTGAACTCGCTCAATCGTTGTTGGGTTAATTTCGCCTAATTTGCGATCGAGTTGTCGCATTACTAATGAAAGCGCCTCTTGTCGTCTTCCTTGTTGCAAAATGTCTTGATAGATTACAGACTCGCGCATAATGTCCTCCCGAAAAAACTGGCGAATTAAATCTTTTTCAAACCGCAATCCAGCTAAAATTTCAGCACAACCAGCAATATTTTGTCGTTGCTGCCTATCAGGAATTCTACCTACTTGTTCGGCTATTTGTTTTAGTGAGCTAATTTCACTCTGATTTCATCTCTCAATGTC
>JBAVZX010000650.1:0-4585 GCA_049589015.1 Phormidium sp.
CTATCATCCTTCTGCGAATAAACCCAAATTGCTTGACTTTTATCTCCAATTAGTGTGGGTGTTAGGTGACAAGGGAGAAATGTTATATCTGAAACACTAGCGCACAACTGAATTGATTATGCACAGTACGCCATACCCAAAACCCTTAAATGACTTTCGTCACGCTGTTAAAAGCGGAGAATTTTTAATTACTGCCGAAGTTTCACCGCCAAAGGGAGGTGATTCAACTTCGATGCTGAAAATGGCGCAACTCCTTAAAGGTCGAGTTCATGCGGTGAATATTACGGATGGTAGTCGGGCGGTATTGCGGATGTGCCCTTTAGCCGCTTCGGTGATTTTGCTGCAACATGGTATTGAACCAATATGTCAGGTTGCTTGTCGCGATCGCAATCGCATCGGATTACAAGCAGATCTCATGGGTGCTAACGCCCTTGGTATCCAGAACATTTTAGCCCTCACAGGCGATCCAGTGAAAGCTGGAGATCATCCCGACTGCAAAGCAGTTTTTGATTTAGAATCTGTGCGCTTACTGCAATTAATTGACAAAATGAATCATGGTTTTGATTGGAATAATAAACCGTTAACTGATGGGGCGACTGATTTATTTGTTGGTGCAGCTGTCGATCCGCAATCACATAGTTGGTCAGGTTTACAACGGCGTTTTGAGCGAAAAGTACAAGCTGGCGCACAGTTTTTTCAAAGTCAATTAATTGCAGATTTTGACCGCCTGGAAAAGTTTATGAATCAAATTGCAAGTGGTTCTAATAAGCCAATTTTAGCGGGAATTTTCTTAATTAAATCCGCTAAAAATGCCGAATTTTTAAATCGCTGTGTACCGGGGATTGAAATTCCGCAATCGATTATCGATCGCCTAGCCGCCGCTAAAGACCCCTTGCGCGAAGGAATGAAAATCGCCGCCGAACAAGTAAAAATGGCCAAAGAAATTTGTCAAGGTGTTCATTTGATGGCAATTAAAAGAGAAGATTTAATTCCCGAAATATTAGATATGGCGGGAATTTTACCTATAGCAAAAAGTCGGTGATTTGTAATTTGCTCTCCTGTATTGGGGATTGGTAACTGGGGACTAGGAATTGTATTGCTTTAATGATTTTCTTTAGTAATTAGTTTTATTGATCGCTTAAAGTACGGGAGAACAAATTTTGTTTAATTGCCAATACTAATGTAAGATAAACTACTGAATTTTTTTGATTAGGAGAGACACAGATGAAACAGCGCGGCGTTACCGTATGGTTTACTGGTTTAAGTGGGGCCGGGAAAACTACGATCAGCAAAGCGGTGGAACAGGAATTGCGAGAACGCGGATATTTAGTAGAAGTTCTCGACGGTGATATTGTGCGTCAAAACTTAACCAAAGGTTTAGGTTTTAGTAAAGAAGACAGAGACGAAAATATTCGCCGCATTGGTTTTGTCGCACATTTGTTAACCAGAAATGGCGTAATTGTTTTAGTTTCAGCTATTTCTCCTTATCAGGAAATTCGCCAAGAAGTAAAAGCGAAAATTAGTGATTTTATAGAAGTTTTTGTTAATGCACCTTTAGAAGTTTGCGAACAAAGAGATGTTAAAGGGCTGTATAAAAAAGCTAGAGCGGGGGAAATTAAACACTTTACTGGAATTGACGATCCTTACGAAGCACCAAGGGAGCCAGATGTAGAATGTCACACAAATTTAGAAACAGAAGCCGAAAGTGTAGCCAAAGTTTGGCAAAAACTACAAGCATCTGGATATCTTGATTAATATATTTATTAGTTCTGTAGTAATTACTTGTGCTTTTGCACTAATTACTACTCAATTAGCCGCTGTTTTTCAACAAGTTTCCCAGCCTAAAAATTAGGGGATCGGCTCATTTTTTTGAGTAAATTGTGAACCTGCCAAATCAACTAAAGCGTCCGGTTTAAACCTCACTGTGCGAGAAACTGAGATGCGATAATGATCAGAAGTGAATACTGATAGTGTAATATTATTAGTTTGACCAGAGTCTAGAATGCGTTTCACTGTACAGATCTGCATCTTATTATTGCAGTAAGCAATTATGCGATCGCCCATTTTAATATCTAACGCTTGTATTTTCAATTGTGATTCAACCTCATCAAGGACTTGGCTTAATTAGCTGTATTTAGCACTACTTTTGCTATCAAGCCCGCGATTTACGATTCCTGTTTACCATAACACATAAATGAAAAATTCTCTATTTCTATCGATAGAGGCATCCCTTGTCAAGGGGACTTATACTTAAAGCCCGATAATATAATATTGGTTTTTTAAGATGCTAGCTTTATTAACAACTTCGATCGCGTTACCCCTCGACCTGATCAAAGGTCGCCAGCTACGCAAGTTACGAAATATCATCCCCACAACTGCCCAATCTATGCACGAGCACCATACTTGCCTTTGTTGCTCAAACATCCTACTACGTCATATCCGCAGTGGACGGATTTACTGGCGTTGTAGCCACTGTTATCAAGAAATGCCGATTTAAAAACCGTTGCACAGACAGATTCGGCTGATAGATCAGCCATTCCAAACTGATCAATTTCCAGCATCTGCTCCAAAAAGAGAGTGAACTGAAACAGCGCTAAGGATCTCAACAATGAAAGTATTATTGCTCTATCCTCAGTTTCCCCAGTCCTTTTGGTCTTACGATCGCTTCATGGAAATAGCTGGATTTAAAGCAGTTATTCCACCTCTGGGAATCATTACAGTCGCCGCCCTCCTCCCCAAAGAATGGGAAATTAGATTTTGCGATCGCAACGTTAACCTCGAAACAGACGCAGATTGGCAATGGTGCGACTTAGTTATCCTCTCCGCCATGCTGGTACAGAAACCAGATTTCCACGCCCTAATTCAAAAAGCCGAAAAATTAGGCAAAAAAGTAGCAGTTGGTGGCCCCTATCCCACATCTCTTCCCCAAGAAGCCCTTGACTCAGGCGCACATTACCTAATCCTCGATGAAGGGGAAATCACAGTTCCACACTTTATCGCAGCACTTAATCAAGGTCAAGAGCAAGGAATTTTTCGCGCCCAGGAAAAACCGGATGTCACCCAAAGTCCCATGCCTCGCTTTGATCTCCTGAAACGCGATGCCTACTTCATGATGGCAATTCAGTTTTCTCGCGGTTGTCCCTTCAACTGCGAGTTTTGCGATATCATAACCCTCTACGGTCGCAAACCTCGCACCAAAGAACCGAGTCAAGCAATAGCTGAATTGCAAAAGCTTTATGATTTAGGCTGGCGAGGTTCACTCTTCATCGTTGATGACAACTTTATTGGCAATCAGCGTAACGTCAAACGCTTTTTAAGAGAATTGATTCCTTGGGTAAAACAATACAATTACCCCTTCACTTTCATAACTGAAGCTTCTGTAAATTTGGCAGAAGACGATGAACTGTTAGATTTGATGAATCAAGCCGGATTTTATGCTGTATTTCTCGGAATTGAAACCCCCGATAAAGATAGTTTAAAAGTAACTCAAAAACTACAAAATACTCGCCATCCCCTCATCGAAGCTTGTCGCAAAATTAATCAGGCAGGTATGCTAATTTATGCAGGGTTTATTCTCGGTTTTGATGGCGAAAGTTCTGGTGCTGGTGAGCGAATTCAAGCATTTGTAGAACAAAGCAATATTCCTCAACCTATGCTAGGTATTCTCCAAGCTTTACCTAATACTCAATTGTGGCATCGCCTGCAAAAAGAACAGCGTTTAGTAGAGAGAGTCGGTGTTACCAAGGTGGGAGATCAAAATACTTTAATGAATTTTATCCCCACTCGTCCCGTTGCTGAGATTGCCAAAGAATATGTTGAAGGTTTCTGGAATTTGTATGAACCCAAAAACTATCTGAAACGCTGTTTTAAGCAATGTCTCAAGATTAATTCGCCAGCAGAACGAAAGCAAACTATGCAATTTCCTTTGGGTAAGGGGTTGCGATTAGTTTCCCAGGTAATCTGGCATCAGGGGATACGCAGGCCGGAAATTCGCCAACAGTTTTGGCAACAATTATTGACAATTTTGTTAATAAAACCGCAAGTTCTGAATATGTATTTGGGTTTATGTGCGGCTGGAGAGCATTTTTGGGAGTACCGAGTTTTGGCTAGGGAAAGGATTACTGAACAGTTAGGTTATGATCCACTGAAAGTTTCTGTAAAACCTGAGAAAAAACCAATGCTTGTTATAAATTAACTCAGATTTTGCAGCAGGGGAGGTAGAACCTCCCAGATCTCGCGATCTCGTTCCCAGGTTGAACCTGGGAACGAGAAAACAGAGGCTCTGCCTCTTGGTACAATATTTCAGTTAACACAGATAAACACAGATGTTAATGAGAATTTTTGGGGATACAATAAACCACCGATCGATCACATATACCTGGTCATTTGTACGCGGTAACGGTCTTTTTTGGTCACGGCAATTTCCCCAACTTCTAAACGTCCTTTGCCGCGAATTGCAACTAAATCACCAGATTTTAATTGATAACTAGCTTGGGTGATTTCTTTCCAATTTACTCGCACATCACCACCATCAATTAAGTCTACCATTTTGCTGCGAGACATTCCAAAACCAGCGGATGCGATC
>JBAVZX010000651.1:0-3879 GCA_049589015.1 Phormidium sp.
GATTTCATTGGATACCTGGTGCAGCACGCTTTATTATTCCCCTGGAAAGCTTGAGCAGAACTTTTATGGTTGTTGCTCTCTATGTCACGTTAACTTTTAATAGCCATGAGCAAACATTGAGTTGGGAACATATTAAACAATTTCCTAAGCTTCCAACCCACAAGTTTTTGATTGACAGTATGCTGTTTCTCGGTATTATTTTGGGTTTGCAAACAGCACGTCTAACATCTCAGCGCCAAGAATTGCAAAAAACGGCTCAATTGTTGCGAAATTTAGCAGAATGGGGGATGGGAAGTCATGCTGTACTCACAGCAGTTACCAATCCAGAGGAATTGGCTTTTCAACGGCGCGATCGCACAATTGTATTTATGGATATTCGCGGTTTTACCGCTTGGTGCGAACAAACTCCACCCGACACCGTTGCTTCGGTACTGAACTCCTACTATCGTAACGTAGAACCGGGCGCAGCACAGTATCACCCGCTACGAATTACTCTAACAGCCGATGAAATTATGGCAATTTATGCCACACCTCAGCAGGGAGTTGCAGCCGCCAAGTATATGTGTAAAATAGCACTGCTTATTCTGAACTGTCACGGTTTGGGTGCAGGCTGTGCCGTCCATTGTGGTCATGTAATAGAAGGATTGTTCGGCAGTCAAAATGTCCGTACTTACACAGTAATTGGTGATGTAGTTAATACAGCGAAGCGGCTGGAAAGCGCCACCCCTGCTGGTGCGATTACCATTTCCGACGATGTGTATAAAGCGATGCAACTAGAGTTAAGGGTTGAGCCTTGTGAACCGATAATGGCGAAGGGGAAGACAGAGGCGATTAAAGCTTGGCGGTTGCTGGTGGAGTGATAAAAATAACTAATATCCTACTCTCTTGCACCTCAATTAAGATTGACTATAAGCTGTTAGCGCATATTCCTTAAATCTTTCCAAATCTGCCTGAATTGTTGTTTCTACAACTCTACCTAAAAACAAATTATCCATTAATTTACCCAACCACCCAGGAATTCCATAAGCTACTGTTAATTTAACGATGCTGCTACCATGTCGATCGTAAAATCTCACCGCACCTCTATTCGGTAAACCATCAACTGATTCCCATTGAATAATTTGATTAGGAACTATTTTTAAAATCCGGGAAAGCCAAGTAAATTCCAAACCTCCAGTGGCGAGTTTCCACCGGGATAAATCAGGATTTTCTTCTAAAACATGAACTGATTCAATCCATTTCATCCAGCGAGGCATTTGTTCCAAATCTGACCACAAACTCCAGGAGAATTCGATCGGAACTGCTACTTCTACTTGTACACTATGTTCTAACCAGTCTGTCATTTTAATAATTGGTAATTGGTAATTGGTAATTGGTAGTTGGTAATTTCAATTGCCGATTCTCATTGACAATTAAAATTACCATTATTAACGCAAGTTGCTAGTTACAAACATTCTCGGTTCGATCCCCCTAAATCCCCCTTATTAAGGGGGACTTTGAATCTAGTTCCCTGTTAATAACAGAGATTTTCAATCCAGTTCCCCCCTTATTAAGGGGGGTTAGGGGGGATCAAAACACTTAAATTCATAACCAGCAACTTGAATTATCATCTACTTTTTCTGGTCTAAAATTACTTTCGCCGCTTGTCTTCCTGAAATAGTCGCACCTTCCATACTATCAATGTAATCTTGTTGGGTGTAACTACCTGCTAGGAAAAAGTTGGGAATTGGGGTTTTTTGATTTGGACGATAGAGATCCATTCCTGGTGCTTCTCGATAGAGAGATTGGGCGAGTTTCACTACACTATACCAGGTCATGTTCAATTTGCGGGAAGAGGGGAAAAGGTCATGCACTTGTTTGAGGACATGATTTGCGATCGCTTCATTACTCTCTTTAATAAAAGGATCGCCCGGAGTCAATACCAACTGCATTAAAGAACCTTGTCCTTCCCGATAATAATCCTCTGGACTAGTTAATGCTAAATCAGCAAAACAGGAGAAATCTGCATCTGCGGTATAAAGTAAATTATCAATGCCAGAAGCGCGACCGAATTTTTTACTCGCTGGGTTATCCTGTAATTCTGTCACCCATCCATCAAAGCGCAATTGCACTGTCGCCACAGGTACAGTATCTAATTTATAAATATTGTCGAACTCTTGCCATTTGCGCCACTCTTGGGGCAAAAGTTTTTGAATTCCGGGAACATCACAAGCACAAAGATAAGCATCAGCAGTAATAGTTTCTTCTGTTTCTCCGTTCGCAACTACTAACCCTGTAACTTTGGTTTTTCCCCCTTCTTCCGCAAACAAAATTTCTCTAGTCCGACGACGAGTATAAATTTTGCCGCCTCGATCTTCTATATATTTAACAATTGGTTTGTGTAAGTATTCATGAGGTGAACCTGACAACATTCTTAATACGGAAGCTTCCGTTTTAGCAGCGAAAAACTGGAAAATTGTCAACATACAACGGGCGGAAATATTTTCCGTATCAATGAATCCTAAAGCATAGGCGATCGGATTCCACATTCTTTTTAAACTACCATTCGATCCCCCGTGACTTCTAAACCAATCCGCAAAGCTAATTCTATCAAGGTCGCGGATCGTTTTCATCGCTCCCTCGAAGTCGATTAAACCGCGGACTAGGGGACTTGTACCTAATGCGATCGCATTTTGCACTTTATCCTTTACCGAAAGTTGCGAAGTCGTAAAAAATGCCTTCAAACCATTAAAAGGCGCACCAGTAATAAACCGGAAATCTAACGCCCCAGTCACGCCACCACGATTAATAAAAGTGTGAGTGTGTTCTTTTTGGAGTAAGTTTTCCCCTGCTCCCACTTTCTGCATTAACTCGAATAAATTATAGTAGCAACCGAAGAAGACGTGCAAACCCATCTCAATATGGTTGCCTTCTCGGTCTACCCAGCTACCAACCTTACCTCCCACAAAGGGACGAGATTCAAAAATTTCCACTTCGTATCCAGCATCGACTAGATCGATCGCTGTCGCCATTCCCGCTAATCCCGCACCAACAATTGCAACTCGCATCCAAATCTGTTCCTGCTCAGTTTCTTTACATATTTTAATATCAGAATGTTTTTTTTCCTATACTGGCAGGCAAGATTAGGTAACTGCTTAAATCACGATACCTGAGCCGAAAAACTTACCTAAACCTCATAAAAGTTTAGCGGTTCCCTTCCTATTTCAACCAAGGGTGTCGGCACGCAATAAGAATTTTGCTATTTAGTCAAACTCTACCTCCTCTTTTATAATTATTTAATTCATCTGCGAAACTTTCCGGGAATATTTCCGGTGAAAACATCTCTCGCAAAGCCTGAAAATATGGTTTAAATAACTCCTGTTGTTCTCTTCCTAAACGATTACCTATTTCCTTACCTAATAAGTTAATCATTTGCCGTACCAACTCCCAACGGACTTTTAATGTGGGATAAAGCATCACACACAAAGGAAACAACTCTTGTTGAATTGCGGCAATACTATTTTCCAGAACGCACACCCATAAGTATACTTGAAACATTTCCACATCGCGGATGCTAGCAGTTTTGACCACCGGATTGTTCAGATTACCTGTATAGGTAGAATAGTTCGGGTATAACTCAATCACTCGTTCACAAATATTCTTCGCAATTTCTGTACTTACTGGTAGTAGTTGTTGCACAACCTTGAGCATTTGTGAGTCATAATCTTGATTAGCTGCGGCATCGTAAGCTCGTTGTAATGGCATATATAAATGGTCATCAATCACCTTAAAATAATCCAATAATTCAGTCTTTTTTCGCACTGAAAGGTCTGATATTAAGCTTAACCCCGTGTAATGGAACTGCATACTCACAAAACCAATTACTCTCGGATCTGCAAC
>JBAVZX010000652.1:0-7523 GCA_049589015.1 Phormidium sp.
CTTACACAGTTTTGGGTGCAGCTTTTTATTTCCATCCAGCCTAGTGAGAAGGAGCAGGGGGGCAGGGGGGCAAGAAAACTCTCTCCAGGGCGGGTTTTGCTGTTAATTCTTCTGCTGTGAATACAGATTTATCTGCTAAACCCGCCCCTACAAACTCAAAACTCCCCAACTCTCCACCCTCGGAAGCTTTTAATCACTCTAGGGATGGATGAAGAATGTCAGGGAAATCTAACTTTTGGCTGAAAGAACGAGAAATAGTATCGCTTGATACAGAAATTTACAAAAATTGTTATTTTTTGTGGTGCGGATCACAGCAAAAACACGGAAGAAAGCGTTATTGTAGATAAGCAAGCGATCCCGAAGGAACGCAATTTTTATAACCCCGATTGACATAACTTTTTAAATGGAGGCCCAATTTATGCAATTCAGCTATCGCGGTGTTAAATATGAAAAAGACTTACCTACCCTCGAAATGACTGAAGGTGAAATGGGCGGTATGTACCGGGGTCAAGCTTGGAATTATCGCTATCCCAGACATATTCCGGTGCCGCAGCCGACACCTCAGTTAAAATATAGAGGCGTTAGCTACTGTGCTAATCCTCGCGCTACAGCAGAGGTTTGCTATGCAGCACCAGCAGCAGAAAGGATCGATCCAAAAGTTGTCTCTGATTCTCCGAAGCGCCCAGAATTCGAGCAACCAGTAGAAGAAATGCACTACCGCAACATTTGCCGTCGCTTGGAACATAGATTACAAGTAGCAAGAAAAAGTGGCGATCGCAACCTGGTCAAAATGTTAGAAGCGGAAAGAGAATTGATTGGCGATTACTGTTAGTTTGCAATCTAGGGGTGGTGGGAAACCGGAAACCACCCTATTTTTTTGTCTAATAAAACTGAAAGAAAAAGGTAAAAAATGAAATAGATTTCTCATTTCTTTTACCTTTTTGTCTTATTAATTATTCCCAGTCCCCAGTCCCCAGTCCCTAGTCACCAATCACTCATTATATTCTGACATTGGTAAGCAGGAACAAACAAAATTGCGATCGCCAAAAGCATTATCAATTCTGCTGACAGGAGGCCAATATTTGTATTCTTTTAACCAAGGTGCCGGGTAAGCAGCTTGGGTGCGAGAATAAGGGCGATTCCAATCATCAGAAATTAAAGTTTCGGCGGTATGAGGTGCATTTTTCAACACATTATTTTCCGCATCAACTTTGCCTGTTTCAATCGCGGCAATTTCCTGCCGAATGGCAATCATCGCATCACAGAAACGGTCTAATTCTGCTTTCGATTCGCTTTCCGTTGGTTCTACCATTACTGTACCTGCAACAGGCCAAGAAACGGTAGGGGCGTGGAAACCATAATCCATTAATCGTTTAGCGATATCATCAACTTCGATGGCAGCGGATTTTTTGAGCGATCGCAAATCCAAAATACACTCATGCGCCACAAAACCATTATTTCCCTTATACAAAACTGGGTAATAATCTTGTAAACGACGCGCCATATAATTAGCATTAAGAATCGCCACTTTGGTAGCTTCAGTTAATCCTTCCCCGCCCATCATTGCGATGTACATCCAAGAAATTGGTAGGATACTAGCACTACCCCAAGGTGCAGCAGAAACCGCCCCAATTCCGGTTTTTTCTCCCATTTTTACCACAGAATGACCTGGTAAAAAAGGTACTAAATGAGATGATACTGCGATCGGACCCATTCCCGGCCCACCACCACCATGAGGAATACAGAAAGTTTTGTGTAAATTCAAATGGCAAACATCAGCGCCAAAATCTCCCGGACGACATAAACCAACTTGGGCATTCATATTAGCCCCATCCATATAAACTTGTCCGCCCTGAGAGTGAACTATCTCACAAATCTCTTTAATTTCTGATTCAAAAACCCCATGAGTAGAAGGATAAGTCACCATTAAAGCGGCTAATTCTTTGCTATGTTTCTCCGCTTTTTTTCTCAAATCTGCAAGATCAATATTTCCCTGTTCATCACAAGCGATCGGCACAACTTTGAAGCCACACATTACTGCACTAGCGGGGTTTGTTCCATGTGCAGATTGGGGAATTAAACAAACATTGCGGTGATTTTCACCCCGACTTTCGTGATATTTCCGAATTACTAAAAGTCCGGTATATTCCCCTTGAGAACCCGCATTTGGTTGCAAAGAAACTGCGGAAAAACCTGTAATTTCCGCCAACCATTCTTCTAATTGTTGGAACATTACCTGATAACCCCTCGTTTGAGAAAGTGGTACAAAGGGGTGAATTTTGCCAAACTCTGCCCAAGTTACGGGAATCATTTCCGCTGTTGCATTTAATTTCATGGTGCAAGAACCCAAGGGAATCATTGAAGTTGTCAATGATAAATCTTTCGCTTGCAAACGATGGAGATAACGCAATAGTTCGGTTTCCGAATGATATTGGTTAAAAACAGGATGAGTTAAGTAATTGCTATTCCGAGTGAAGGGGTTTTGAGTTTGGTTTTCCGCCAATAATTCTGACGAATTAAAAGGTAACTCTTCTCCTAGTGCCAAGATTTCCCAAAGGTCTTGTAAATCTTTGATTGTAGTAGTCTCATCTAGGGAAATACCCACAGTTCGATCGTCAAAAACCCGCAGATTAATTTGCTGAACTTCCGCAGCTTGGAGAATTTCTGTTAAACTGCGACTTCCCAACTCTACCCGAATCGTATCAAAGAAGAATTCGCCACTAATTTTGTAACCTAACTGCTTTAATCCTTCAGCCAAAATCACCGTTAACTGATGAACATTTTCCGCAATTCGCTTTAATCCTGCCGCCCCATGATAAACCGCATACATACTAGCAATTACGGCTAGTAAAACTTGGGCAGTACAAATATTACTTGTCGCTTTTTCCCGGCGGATATGCTGTTCGCGAGTTTGCAAAGCTAAACGTAAAGCTGGATTTCCGTTAGCATCTTTGGAAACACCAACTATTCTCCCTGGAACTTGGCGTTTAAACTCTTCTTTGGTGGCGCAATAAGCAGCGTGAGGGCCTCCATAACCTAAAGGTACGCCAAAACGCTGGGTATTTCCTACAGCAATATCAGCACCGAATTCGCCTGGAGGAGTGAGTAAAGTTAAGCTTAAAATATCCGCGGCTACGGTGACTAATGCGCCGACTTTATGTGCTTGTTCAATGAATTTTCGGTAATCATAAATTATGCCATCTGTGGCGGGATATTGTAGTAACGCGCCAAAAATTGGTTGGTCAAAGGCGAAATTTTCATGGTTGCCCACGATGACTTCAATTCCCAAAGGATTGGCGCGAGTTTGGACAACTTCAATTGTTTGGGGATGGCAATCTTGAGAAACGAAGAAAGCTTTGGCTTTATTTTTAGATACACCATAACTCAAGGTCATGGCTTCAGCGGCGGCGGTAGCTTCATCTAATAAAGAAGCGTTAGCAATTTCCAAACCTGTTAATTCAATAATCATGGTTTGGAAATTCAATAATGCTTCTAATCTTCCTTGGGCAATTTCTGCTTGGTAGGGAGTGTAAGCTGTGTACCAACCGGGATTTTCTAAAATGTTTCTCAGAATAACAGGCGGGGTAATGCAATCAGAATAACCCATGCCAATAAAAGAGCGAAATATCTGATTTTTGGAGGCGATTTCTTTTAAATTGGCGAGGGCGGTATATTCACTTTGGGCGGGTGGTAATTGTAACGGACGAGAAATGCGAATTGCTTGGGGAACAGTTTTTTCGATCAGTTCATCTAAGCTAGAAAGCCCCAGCAATTCCAGCATTTGTTTAATTTCTTCCGGGCTAGGGCCAATATGCCTGCTAGCAAAACTATCTGTTTGTCCCACTTGAGGGCTGGACTTGGTGAAAGGGCTAGAAGTTGCCACTTAATGATTCTCCACGATCGACTTTATTAAGTTTTAACAAGTATTTGCGATCAAGGGGGGGCAGGGGAGCAGAGGGGTGGGGGGGGATAATACTAATTCCAAATCGAAAATCGAAAATTTACCTTGTCTCAGATTTTGCCTCAGTCCCAATACCCGCCTGCGAATCAATTCGCAGGCTCATAGCTCAAGTCCACTGAAGTGGACTGAAGGCATAAAAATCGCAAATATTTTAGTCCTTTGAGAGAGGACTTTCGCTATGAGCCTGGGACTTGAGTCCCAGGCGGGTGTGGGGACTGATGCAAGATCTCAAAGTTGTCCCGTTTTCCCCTTGTCCCCCAGTGCCCAGTGCCCAGTGCCCAGTCCCTACTCCCCTTCGACTTGGGCGCGATACTCGTCAGCGGATAGGGCATCATTTATTTCGTCGGGGTCGTCGATGCGGATTTTGAGTAACCATCCTTCGCCGTAGGGGTCTTCGTCTATTTCTTCTGGTGTGTCAATTATTGCTTGGTTACGTTCGATGACGGTTCCGGTAAGGGGGGCTTTGAGGTCTTCCACTGCTTTTACAGACTCAACAGTTCCGAAGGTTTCTCCCTTGCTAATTGCGTCGCCAATTTCTGGCAATTCCAGAAATACGATGTCACCTAATTGGTCTATGGCGTAGGCGCTAATGCCGATCGTAGCAATTTCGCCATCAAGACGGAAATATTCGTGGGTGTCCAGGTATTTCAGGTCATCGGGATATTCGAGGGGCATTTAATTTCCTCACTAGGTTAAAGAATTTAATGATTTTACAGTTGCACTTTGGGCAGAACTGACAGATCGTGGTTATAGATACAGATTATCGGGTTATTTACCCTGAAGGCTAATTTTATCAGCCTGATTTTAGTTAAACATTATGAATAAACAAATTCTGAAAAAATTGCTAATAGGTGAGTTTTCTGGTTTACGAATTATGCGATCGATCATTTTTATCTATGTTTGTGTTGGCTTATATGCTTACTTTTTTAGCGATCGGATGATCTTTTTACCCCAACCATCATCTTACGAAGATAGTAATCAGATTCGCAAGTTAACTACTAAAGATGGGGTGACAATCTCAGCAGTTTACTTACCTAATCCTCAAGCTAAGTTTACCATTCTCTACAGTCATGGAAATGCAGAAGATTTAGGGGACATTTCACTGATACTGGAAGAATTGCGAAACTTGGGATTTGCGGTATTTGCTTATGATTATCGAGGATATGGTACGAGTCAAGGAAATCCTACAGAAAGAACTGTTTACAAAGATATTGATGCTGCATACAATTATCTCACACAAAAGTTAGGTGTAACTCCAAAAAAAATTATACTTTATGGTCGTTCTGTTGGTGGAGGGCCAGCAGTAGATTTAGCGAGTCGCCAACCTGTAGGAGGGTTAATTTTAGAAAACACTTTTGTCAGTACTTTTCGAGTAGCAACACAAATTACGCTGTTTCCTTTTGATAAGTTCAATAATATCGCAAAAATTAAAAAAGTGAGTTCTCCAGTATTAGTAATGTATGGCAAAGCTGATAAAGTTATCCCATTTTGGCACGGAGAAAAACTGTTTGCTGCTGCCAATGAACCAAAGCGATTTTTAGCTATTGAAACTGCTGGACATAATAATTTTCGAGAGACAGAATACGATCGAGCCTTGCAAGAATTTACCCAACTAATTACTCAGCAGAAGTCCAAGTAAAAAATCAAGACTTCAACACCCAACCCAAAACTTCAAAAAACATCTGCGTTCATCTGCGTACCCTTCGGGAAGGCTATCGCCTACATCTGCATTCATCTGCGTTCTAAAAAACCAAGACTTCAACACCCAACCAAAAACTTGAATAAACATCTGTGTTCATCTGTGTTCATCTGTGGACATCTGTGGTAAAAAACAAGATTTATTTTCCCCAGCAGATGCAAGCAGATGAACACAGATGAACGCAGATAATTACACCTTAGTTGAAGAACGATAAAAAGGCTTTTTCACTACCTTAGCGGGATAAAACTTGCCCCGAATTTCCACTTGTAATTCTTGACCAATTTTAGCTAAATTTGTGGGGAGGTAAGCAAGTGCGATCGCAAATTCTAAAGTCGGCGACCAACTCCCACTTGTCACTTCTCCCACCGTTTCCCCTTCATAGCTTATCGGATAACCTTGACGGGCAATATTACGACCTTGCATTTGCAAACCTACCAGTTTTCTTTCTACTCCCGTTGCTTTTTGTTTTGCCAATATTTTCCGACCAATAAATTCGCCTTTTCTATCTAAATGTACCAACCAACCTAACCCTGCTTCTAAAGGTGTTGTCCCTTCATTAATATCCTGTCCGTAAAGTGCCATTGCTGCTTCTAAACGCAAAGTATCCCTCGCACCTAGTCCACAGGGAACCACACCTTCAGCTAATAAATTACGCCACAATTCTACACCCACATCTGGGTCTAACATCACTTCAAATCCATCTTCCCCAGTGTAGCCAGTCCGGGCAATAAAAGCAGGTTTTCCTAATAGCGTACCTGACAAATGACCGAAAGATTTAATCAAATTTAAATCTTCTTTCACAAATTTCTGTAGCTGTGTAACTGCCTGTGGCCCTTGGACTGCAAGCAAAACTTGGTCTTGTGAAATATCTTGAAAATCTATTTCTGATGTTTTTAAATTCTTTAACAACCAAGATTTATCTTTTGGCCTAGTTGCAGCATTAACAATCATTACTCCCTGCTGTATTCCTGCTGTTTCACCCTGATAGTAAAAAATAATATCGTCAATGATTCCAGCTTGGGAGTTTAATAAAACAGTATATTGAGCTTGACCTGATTGTAAACTGCTTAAATCTGAAGGAACTAAGTTTTGTAATTGGGAAATTAACTCTTTTCCCTGCATGGTAAATTTGCCCATGTGGGAAATATCAAACATTCCCGATGTAGTTCTAACTGCTTGATGTTCTTGTGCTATTCCGCTGAATTGAACAGGCATTTCCCAACCAGAAAACTCTGTAAAACGAGCTTTTGATTCTACAGCCAAATTAAATAAAGGAGTGCGAGAAACACTAGCGGGTGTTGTTGATTGATTACCCATTTTTACAATTGAATTATGTAGTGAAAACCGATTAATTATCGAGAAATATGAGTTATGAAATAGAGTTTTACTCATCTACAACCCATAACTCATAAGTTACCTTAAAAGAGCAGACTTAACAATTTTTCTCTGCTAGATTGGGCACTTAATGGGTGACAAACTCTTCAGCAACTTTATCAGTTTTTGCTGCCATAATAAAATCATTGATATGCAGTCCACCGATCGAATGAGTCCACCAACTAACAGTTACTTTGCCCCATTCAGTGAGTAAAGCTGGGTGATGTCCGGCTTTTTCTGCTTTGTCTCCCACTTTATTAGTGAAGGATAAAGCTGTCATAAAATCGTGAAATTGATAAACTCGCTTCAGACGTGCTTCACCTTCTTCTTCGACAATATTCCAATCAGGAATTTGCGGCTTAAGTTCAGCAATTTCTGTGTCACTTATGCGGGGTGAATTCCCTTCACAAGCCACACAATTTTTTTCTGCTAACTGTTCCATTGTTGTTTGTCCCTAGTTTCAGAGTTGGCACGGCTCAAGCAGTTACT
>JBAVZX010000653.1:0-5550 GCA_049589015.1 Phormidium sp.
ATGTAACTGAGAGAAATTCTGGGAAAAAAACAGAGTCAAAATCAGTTGCATCTCTGCTCATCCGGTGCTTAATTTTTTCCTTTTCTTTATGGCAATTTGCCTTTGTTGCTAATGCCGCCGAACTAAAAGAAATTCTGCAACGAGGCTATTTAATTGTTGCTGTAAAAGATAACTTACGTCCGCTAGGTTTTCGAGATGCGGTAGGAAATTTGCAAGGATTAGAAATCGATCTGGCAAAGCGATTAGCACAAGAAATATTAGGGAATTCGGAAGCAATTAAGTTTTTGCCAGTGACAAATAGCGATCGCCTCAGAGTAGTCTTAGAAGGACAAGCTGATTTAACAATTGCCAGAGTGACGGCGACAGCTGCACGCGATCGCGTAGTCAGATTTAGCATACCCTACTACATGGATGGCATCGCCCTAGTCACTAAAGAACCTAATGTGCAGAGATTAGGCGACTTAATCCAACAAAAAATCGCCATCCTTAAAGGTTCGAGTACGATCGCCAAAGTTAGGTTTATCTTACCCAAAGCTCAGTTAGTCGGTGTGGATTCATATCAAGAAGGGCGATCGTTATTAGAATCAAATGGCGCAGTAGCCTTCGCCGCTGACGTTAGCGTTCTCACAGGTTGGGTACAAGAATACCCCCAATACCGTCTCTTGCCCACCCTACTCTCCGCCGAACCCCTAGCAGTAGTCATGCCCAAAGGAATCCAGTACGATGACTTACGGCGAGTTGTGAATGAAGCGATAATGCGCGGAAAAACACAAGGTTGGTTGCCTCAACTAGCTACCTCTTGGGGACTGCCTTGGGATAAAGTAAACAAATAAAGATTGAAACCTGATTTAACTAAAAATATGGAAAGTTACCTACCAGTTGTTTACCTCTCAATATTACTAGTATTGCTCTCTGGAGCCACCTTTGCTGTTTTGCGCCAAATCTTCAAAACTCGCAAAGTAGAAACTTCACTTTCCCGCTTACAAAACAAGCTGAAGAATGAAAAAGGTACCGCCCAAGAATATTATGAACTGGGCAGCATTTATCTAGATAAAAACCTATTTGCCCAATCTGTTTCCGTGTTTCAAAAAGCACTCAAAGAATCAGAAAATGAAGAAACAGAAAACACAGCCTTAATTTACAATGGCTTAGGTTTTGCTTACTTCGCTCAAGAGCAGTACGACTTAGCAATTAAACAGTACAAAGAAGCATTGAAGCTCAATCCTCAGTATGTCACAGCAATTAACAATCTAGGCCATGCTTACGAAAAAAAGAAATTAACAGCCCCAGCATTACAAGCTTATGAAGATGCTTTGAAAATCGAGCCTAACAATCAAATAGCCAAACGACGCGCCGAATCATTACGCAAAAGGTTAGTGACTTCGTAAAAGCCAAATTGAAGTTTATCCTGTTTTTGATGAGCGATCGCATTTGTGGAGAGAGTGCGATCGCATCATCTTCAATGGTATCCTGATGAGGTGAAATCAGGATAAAATGAATCCCTATTCCGCCAGAAATACAACCTCTTATTGAACGATTAAACCAAGAATTAGAGGGAGTTCGGGACAGGTGATAGAATTTAAAATAAATGCAAATAGGCTGAAAACTCGTTTGGAAAATTGGTTATGAATGAACCATCTTTAAATGAAAAGCAATTGGCAGAATTAAATGAAATCCTGGAAATTGCTAGAATTACTGAAGAAAAAGCCAGAGAATTATATGAGATGGCAACCCTAATGGCTTTGAAATGTCAAATTCAGGATGAAATTAGAGAAGCAGGAAAACACCCAGCTGGTTATCCTAATTTCTGATTAGCGATCGCTAAGAATTTGGTGTAGGCGATCGCAAACTCCCTTTAATTGCTGTCGATACTCCTGAAACTTTTTCATTAAACTGCATAGCCTAAAGCACTCATGGTTTGCTCAAACAACGGACGGATGGTAAAATGTAGATTAAAGGGTTTTTTACCAGGAGCAAAAGACAAGGTTTGGCTGGCATAATCAAAAACTTTTTCGTCTGGCGGTAGTTCACAAAATTCTAGCAATTGCGCCAAACTTTCCTTGGGACTGGAAACCATATCTTCGTAACGCAGCATATAGATATTGGGACATTCTCGCACTAATCGCAGCCCTTCTTGCATGGTGATAATCCATTCTACTGCTGCCATATCCGTGTAAGAGTCAAATTTTTTGACTGATTCGGCAATATCGATAAAATTGCGATCGCTTGCCACTAACTGTTCCACAAGCATCAGCCATTTGCGATGATTTACTCCCCACCAGTCATGTACTTCCTTCTGATAGTTAATCCCTAAACGTTTTGACCATGTTTCTATAGAATGACAAGTATTCCATCCATTACGCACTAAGAAAATAAATTTTGCCTCTGGAAATATCGATCGGACAAATGATGTGCGAAATATCAGTTCTGGATATTTATCCACTACCCTTTTAGCGCCTACAGCCGTGAGATAAGAACCAAACAATCGATGCGCCGCTGTGTAAATTTCATCGGTTACATCCTGAGAATCCAAACGGTACTTAGCAGGGCCTAGACTATAGCTACCTATGATATCTTCTTGCGGTGCGATCGCGTGCCAAAGCGCTTTCGGTTCATTCAGAAAACCAACATCCCGGTGCATTGATAGAATCATCCCCAATATAGTAGTGCCACTGCGCCCAGTGCCGATGATAAAAATAGGTTTTTCCACTTTTTTCATTTGTGGTAATCGCTTTTCTAAGGCAAACAAAGCGAAAACCAAGGAATTAATCCATCGCCCTTTCGTAGTCACAGGTCGCCCTTCAAACAGCGCATAACTGAGCAGACGAGAAACTGCTTTTGTCGGGCGCATTTTGATGTAGAGAGAGTCCATTTGAGCAATCATACCAACCGTCTCCTAATAGTCTCAGTAATGTTCCGCATCCTCTTTAGATTGAGCAGAAAAACCAACACCAGTTGCACCGGAAGTGACACTATACTGTAAATTAACAACCAGGGATTTGGGGAAATCGGTAATGAAGAATAGCCATTATTTTTCATTGTATCTCTAGTCACCCACTGACACAAAAATATCTCCGTTTTACTTAATCCACCTTTTTGCCAACTGCCCGCCCTTTCTCGATCTATTCCTTTTTGTTCGGGTCGATCCACTCCGCTCGAAGAACCAATTTGGGGAATTTCTAGTAAACCAATATCAAAAGATATACCAATAAATTCGCAAATCTTTTGCACATTTTCTGCCGGAGCATTTACAATATCCTCAAAACGCAAAGAATATACCCTTTCATTATTAACAAACAAGTTCGCCGTGCGGATACAGGAATTCCATAGTTTACTAATAGTGATAGGATGATAATTGAGCCTAGACCGGATAGCCTCAGTAAGGGGAATATTTTTAGCTCCCAAAAAGCGCCGTTTCCACTTTCCTTTCTGAGAAAGTAGCACATCCCGAGGATCGCGAATCAAGTTAATAATTCGTGCTGAAGGATAAAGTTTGAGTATTTCGCCAATATAAAAAACATTTCGGGGAGTTTGATCGCAAGGAATTGCCTTGCCATTTTTTACCGCTTCGTAATGCAGAAACAACTCAAATATTTCCGCTTTAGTCAATGCTTTCCCCTGAATTTCTGCTAGCAATTCTTTAGCTTCTTCCGCAAAGCGATGGGAATCTCCCTGGCTAAGGTAGCCATCCCGCTGAATACACAATAACTTGGTCACTAGCTTTTCAGCTTCCGGCTTTTCCAGGGATTTACCTTCATCATCTGGCATCCACAATTGCTCAAAAAAATGTAGCTCATGGAAAGTGAAAACTTCAGGATGCTTGCCTAATATGCGTCCCATCATGGTTGTGCCGCTACGACTGTTGCCAACAACAAAAATGAGACGCTTTTCCCGATCGTTGAATTTTCCTAACTGATTAGCAATCATTTAAAGCACCTTTTTATATACATCCATGATTTTTTTATAGTGAATTTCGGCGTTAAATTGAGCCTCTACTTTCTGCCTACCTGCGTTACCCATTTCTACGGCTTCACTGCGATGTTCTGACATCCAAAACATCTGCTCTCGCAGTGCATTGGCATCGCCGGGAGACACCAAAAAACCATCCACATTATCCACAATTAATTCGGGAATTCCACCGATATTACTTCCAATCACTGGTCTGCCAAAAGCATAAGATTCTAATACCGACATCGGACAATTTTCATACCATTCGGAAGGTAAAATTAAACAAATACTATTACGAATTAGCTGGTGCAGTTCTTCACCATGTTTAAAACCCAGCAGATGAATATGATCCCAGCCTTTTTGCTCAATGAGATCGGCTAATTCTTGTCGAACTTCTCCATCTCCCACAATCAATAAAGGAGTTTCTTTGAGAGCAGACGCTGCTTCAACAAGAGTAAAAATTCCCTTTAACCGTTCCAGCCGACCAAAGTAGAGAAAATATTCCCCAGGCTTGCTGTTGGGTTGAATTCCTGAAGCATCAATAAAGTTATTGACAGCGGTTACTTTTTCGGCAGGAATTCCTAATTCAATGATTTTGTTACGCTGGAAGTGGCTGACAGCTATAAAATGATCGATATTATCAACTGAACCTAGCATTCTGGAAAGATATGACTCCAACGTACTTAATAGCGATCGCGTTAATGAACCCCGATTGCAACGCTTAAGAGTAGCTTTCCAAAACATGAAACCTTGGCACGCCTGACAAATCTCCCCATTCGACAGAAGGGTATAAACAGGACAGACAATTTTGTACTCGTGTAGTGTCTGTACAATTGGTACTCCTGCCTTTTTTAAAGGTGCAAGAATAGAAGCTGTAAGCTGACCGTAATAAATGTGCAGATGAGCGATATCAATATGGGTGTCTTGTAATAATTGCTGGATTGCTTTTGCAGCTGGTTTTGAGTAAATAAACCGCATCACATCTACAAGATTTGGATGCTCAAAGTTCACTCGCTGAGGGAAATAATTCGACCACTCTGTAGCTTTATTTTCAGGACTAGCAGCTGCAAATGGAATTACGGTATTACCGTGCTTTTGCAGCAACTCCGCAAGCACAAATTGATATCGATCCGAGCCACCCCGAATATGATAGTTTTGACCGACATTGAGAATGACTCGGCTCATTGTAGTTCAATTACACCAAAACTATTACCCGGAATACGAAGCTGATCTGCTGAACCATTCCATGACTGAATAGTAACCTCGTTCTTCCCTCTGCCAGGTATCACTTCATTACCTCCATTGGTGGCAGAAAGATCTGGGTTAGAGACATACTTATAATTAATCGTATTGGCAACCCGCTTTCCGTTTAGTTCAATCGCTAGGGGGATATCACTGCTGTCTCGGTTGCTCAAGAATACAAATATCTTACTCTGGTTAGACCCAACAGAAATGGCTTTTAGGCTCTTTATTGATTGGTCTTTAAAATCAAAAGCAACCTGTAAATTAGAGTTGTTTATGATATTTGTATTATAGATTTCGTCTGCTGTTTTTAAAGTTTCTCCAATTATTTGAAACACGGGGAAACAAGCTCTCTTAACC
>JBAVZX010000654.1:0-4298 GCA_049589015.1 Phormidium sp.
GGCTAAAGCCCAACTACATACCTTTATGTAAATAACTAGCAACTTGCGTTATTATTTAGATACTAAAGTTTTCTTTCCATAGTTATATGTGGAATAGTCAGATAATCAAAGAACTCGCCTTGTTCAGAAAAACCTATTTTTTTATAAAAATCTATTGCTGTAATTCGAGATTTTAATCTGACAACCTGCAATTTTTCTTGTTGTGCTTTTTCGATTAACTTTTGCATTAGTTTTTTTCCCACACCTCGATCGCGAAACTCTGGTAAAACAGCCACAAAAGAAATAATTCCCAAGTTTTCTGATTCTTTTCGTAATCTAGCAGAACCGATAATGCGATCGCCAAAAACCACAATCAATTGAAAAGCATCTTTTTCATATTGATCTTGCTCAGTACCTAACACCATTTCCAAAGGCTTTCTTAACACTAACCAACGCACATAGAACATCTGACTTAGTTCTGTTTCATTAGCAACTAAGCGAATTTCAATTTCTGAATCAGAAAAGTTCATCACAGCAAAAAATTAAATTTCCTCACCTGGTACATTTTCCGAAATCCAAGCCAAATAAGGCGGATACCCAGCAAGCAAAGGTAAAGCAATAATCTCAGGAACCTCGTAAGAATGTAACTCTTTAACCTTCGCCGCCAAACTTTCAAACTTAGCCAAATCAGTCTTAATTAAAAGTTGCCATTCTTCTTCTTTATACAACTCACCTTGCCAAGTATAAATTGATTTAATTGGCAGCAAACTGACACAAGCTGCTAACTTAGACTCTACTAAACTTTGCCCTATCTCTTCTGCTTCAGCTTGGGAAGGTGCTGTCACCAAAACTACACCATATTTTATTTCTGAACTTTTATTCATTACCTAGAACCTTTACTTTTCCTGCTTCAAAATGTAGCGCAGTTTGGGGTAAAGTGAAATACAAATTAGCTTTTTCTGGTGATGCGTGGGCGGATTTCAGACTAGTATATTCCAAATCCGTACCTGTCAGTGTTGCTTCCTTAAAATCAGCATTCGTTAAATCAGCTTGATGCAACCTCGCCCAATTTAAATTCGCTTGTTCTAAACAAGCTCCAGCTAAATTCGCCCCCGTTAAATCTGCTCCAGATAAATTTGCTTTCCGCAAAACTGCTGTACTTAAATTTGCCGCAATTAAATTCGCCCCTTCTAAATTTGTCCCAACTAATTTAGCACCACTTAAATTAATAGTTGATAAATCTACTCCACTCAAATCTAAACCATTCAAAAACGCATTACTTAAATTAATTCCACTTAAAGAACAACCATAAAGCATCGCACCAATTAATCTTGCCCCTTCAAAATTCACCCAATTCAAATTAGCACCACTTAGATTCGCTCCCCGCAAATTAATTCCTTGCAAGTTCGCGCCACAGAGATTTGCGCCCCACATATTTACCGATCGCAAATTCGCCCCCTTCAAATTAGCACCACTCAACTTTGCCCCAGGTAACTTAGACTTTACCAAAAAAGCACCACTCAACTCAGCTTTAGTTAAATCAGCATCAACTAACTTCGCTTCACCCAATTTAGCAAACTTCAAATTTGCCCAATTTAACAAAGCACCACTCAAATCACATTTATTCAGCAAAGCATGAGCCAAATTCGCTCCCCTTAAATTCGCTCCCGATAAATTTACCCCAATTAAAATAACTTTCGTTAAATTAGTGCCACTTAAATCGATTCCGGCAAAATTTCTTTTTCCCTGTTCATAAAGCTCTAATAAAGTACTAACTTCCATAATGATTCTGCCCCTTTATCTTTAACTATGGAATGAACTTAAATTCTGGATTTCCCACAAAACTTAATCGAATTACACCCACCAATAGAGCATCGAACAGGGAAACTCGGAATTACTTTACTTTATTTTATATTTAAAATACTTTGCACAGATTGAATTTAGCTTTCTCCCAAATTAAAAATACAAAACTAATCCTGATTAACTACTTACATTTTAATTAAAATTTTACTATTTAATTTTTTCTTTGTTATACCCAAACCCAAATAGCGTTACAAATATTTTTATAAATTGATTTATTATTAACAAAATTAAAGCTGCTTGGCGTGAGAACCAAAACTCTCCTAAGCAGCTTAATTCTAGACAAACCACAAATTTAAATTTAAACTGGCGACAAAGAATAAACCTGACCATCTATTAGTAAGCGGGTAATTCCTTTCGCCTTCAAATAAGAGCTAGCTTTTTGGAGCATTCTACCATCGGGAACCTTAATTACCCGTTGATTCCGGTTGGAAAATCGTCTAGCTATGCGATGATTATCAAACACAGGCAGAGTTCTTTGTTGAATTTCGTCTTTAGGAATTTGACCCAAATCACCAAAATCCCTTAAAGGTCTTGTAATTAATTCTGCCGCCCGGTCTACCACCAAGTAACATGGTCTAGGAAAAGAGGCTTCCGAGAGTGGTAAAACCTGAACCAAAGTGTCCATCTGGTTTCTTCTTCTCGGAGTGATTAGTACCTCACCATCACCTAAATCATCATCATCTAAATCATCATCATCTAAATCATCATCTAAATCATCATCTAAATCATCATCTAAATCACCCAAATCTTCTTCGCCATCGAGCAAATCTTCCCCCAACATTTCTCTAATAGTGCTGACATCAGCATTGTATGCTTCATCAAGCAGTTCATCATTTGTCTCTGCTTCTGGCAGATCTTCGTCAAATTCCACTTGTGGAGGAACAGGTTTTTTTGTGGCTATTTCTACTTCATTCTCCGGTGACACCACAGCAGAAGAACGTTTTCTGGAGCGTCTGGAAGAACTGATCTCTAATTCTGGGGAAACTTCCGGTTCTTTTTCTTGAACAACCTTTTTTGGTTGTGTTACCACTGGTTTAGGTTTTTCCGGTACTTCTAATACTTCCGGTTCAGCAACATCAGCAACATTTTGCCCCCGAGACGATCGCTTTTGTTGAATCAAAACTTCATATTCATCAGGCAACAAAGTGCTTTTCAGCAAGCGACTAATTGTAGAGTGACTAACGCCATACCGCACCGCCAGAGTAGAAGTTGTCTCCTCTGGGTTGTAATACAGCTTCAGAATTTCCGACTTATCTTTTTCAGTTAATTTTTTGGCCATTATACTTTACTTCCCCTAACCCCTTTTACGCGCCCCAGAACGCCGAGAACGGCTGGATGTCGATGTGTCGTATTCTAAGGCAGCGCCAATTGCAAACAACACTCCACTGAACACCCAAAAAACTTCTGGCAGAGAACCACTTTGATAATCTGGTTGTTTTTCTGCCCATTTAAACCACATATCTGCAATATATAAACACAAAGCTGCTGCGGCAATCATGCGCCAAGACTGCGAAAAACGTCCTCCCCAGAAGGCTAATAGTAGCATTGTGGCGATGATTAATAACAGAACATCTGCAACTACATAAAATAGACTAACTGGCGTAGCGAAAGGTTTAAGTTGTTCATTAATCGCTACAATCCAAGCTGGTGCTGATGTATTTCCTTCTCTAGCTGCTGGTTTAGTTGCTTCTGCTGGTGGTGTCACAGTAGGCTTGGCAACTGCTGTGGGTGATGCAGCTGGTGTGACTTTTGTTTCTTTAGCAGGTGTGGGAGTTGGTTTGCCAACTGGGGGTTTGGCATCGGGTAGTGCTGCTGCTGGCGCAGGAGAAGCTTGAGCAACCAGAGCGATGTTATTACTAGATGGTAAAATAGCAGCTTGAGCAGGTGCGGCATCAAAGCTAGTCACCCAATAAGCCAAGGCTATACCAATAGCCGCGATCGCCGCCACAATTCCCCATTGCCATTTCTCCAAATTCAGCCTCCGGGAAATTACGGCTTGGATCATGCCCCAAGCCAGCGCTATATAAGTAGCGATAAAGAATATATCTCCCAGAGAAACATCTGGTTCAAGTTGCCAAACTAATTCCCAAAAACCAAATAAAAAGTTACCCAAAAAATAGAACAGCATCCCCAAACCTATTCCCAGCCAGACTTGACGACCACTGACAATTTGAGGACTGCGCCAATTTCTAAAGCAGAGTATGGCTGCAAAGAGGAAAGCCCCCTGTTCAAAAATATAAGTGCCGATTAAATACCATTTCGGACGCGCCTCCCCTGGAGGTGTAATGCTAAACAGTAAAAAGAACAACAGCGCCAGAACAGCCCAAACAATGCCAGCGATGACGATCGTTTTCACTGAGAACAGGGGTTTAGGACTAGATGATTTATCCGAAATGTTGCTCATAGCGATTCACAAAATAGCAGGGGGATGGAAAGCTCAACCTGAATAAATTTTG
>JBAVZX010000655.1:0-1597 GCA_049589015.1 Phormidium sp.
CAGAGGTACTTCTACTTCTAAACTAGTCTGTGATGCTACTGCAAAAAAGCTGAGGTGATAAATGAATCCTTTTGCGGGATGAGTTTGCACTTCCCGCAGCAAAGTTTTACCACTCCAAGAAGCATCAGGGATGTTCAGATCAATCAGCGTGTTATTCACAGAGGCTTTTTTGACTAATATTTCAGCTGCTTTGGCGTTCAAAGTCAAAGCAAGTGATTCTGTACCATCATGACCGTATAAAACGGCGGGAATTAAACCATTGCGACGCAGAGTATTAGGTTTAGATTCTGCTGTTCGCTTTTGACATTCAACTGTGAGTTCCATCTTCAGATTTTAGAGTTTAATTTGAGATTTTTCGAGGTTAGGTTGGGTTGGCAATTTGTGATTTGCCGATTTTGATTGTGTGAAAATCTATGTCTAATTGGGGAAATTTAGAGATGAGATTTTCAGACAGATACAGGAGTGCCGTCAGGATGCAATAATGCTCTTTTCGGGCCGTGAATCGGATCTTCGATGATGATTGTTTGGTCACGACTTGCGCCTAAAGAGACGATCGCAATGGGCACTTTCATCAATTCCGCGAGGAATTTCAGATAGTCCAAAGCTTTGCTAGGTAAGTCTTCTAGGGTGCGACATTCTGCCGTTGATTGTTGCCAACCTGGTCTAGTTTCATAGATTGGGCGACAATTGGCAAAAACGCGAGAACTGCTAGGAAAATCCTCGCAGCGTTGACCGTCAATTTCGTAAGCAACACAAACTTTAATTTCTTCGAGTTCGTCGAGAACGTCGAGTTTGGTAATGGCGAGACAGTCAATACCATTGATCCGCACGGCGTAGCGACCAATGACAGCATCAAACCAACCACAACGGCGTTTCCGTCCGGTGGTGGTGCCGAATTCCGCACCGCGATCGCACAACAACTCTCCTAGTGTACCGCCTAATTCGGTGGGAAAAGGCCCTTCACCAACTCTGGTGGTGTAAGCTTTCGATACGCCGATGACGCGATCGATCATCGTCGGCCCAACACCCGCCCCCACGCAAGCCCCCCCAGCCACCGGATTAGAAGAGGTAACGTAAGGATAAGTACCGTGATCCAAATCTAAAAGCGTGCCTTGCGCTCCTTCAAACAGGATATTGCGCTTATGCTGCACCGCATCGTAAATTTTTAAAGAGCAATCGACTACATGAGGTCGCAAACGCTCCGCATAGCCTAAATACTCCTCTATTACTGCTTCCGGGTCAAGAGGCGGCAAATTGTATAGTTTTTCCAGAATCGCGTTTTTGTAAGTAATTGTCCAGTGCAACTGTTCGCGCAGCGCCTCTGGATCGATCAAGTCTAAAATACGGATACCAGTTCGCTCGGACTTATCGGCATAAGTAGGGCCAATTCCCCGACCTGTAGTACCAATTTTGAAATCTCCGCGCCGTTCTTCTGATGCTTGGTCAATCATGCGATGATAAGGCATCGTGACGTGCGCCGTCTGGGAAATCATTAAATTTGCGGTGGAGATCTTCAGTTCTTTTAACTGATCCAATTCTCCAATCAACACTTTGGGGTCGATGACTGTGCCAGAACCAATGATGCACTGGGTTTCTG
>JBAVZX010000656.1:0-3061 GCA_049589015.1 Phormidium sp.
CTAATCACCACACTTTAATTGACCCTAATCCTCGTTATAGCCAACTTTACGAGCAACGTCAGGAGAACGGACGGGCGTGGTGTAAGGAAAATTGGCAAGCGCAAGATTACAGTGATTTGCTAGCTTGGCATAATTTAGCTTGGTTTGATCCTTTGTTTTGGGACGATCCAGAAATTGCTTATTGGTTGAAAAAGGGTCGGAATTTTAGTTTAGCCGATCGGCAAAACATTTACGCTAAACAACAAGAAATTATGAGTCGCATCGTTCCCCAACACCGGAAGATGCAGGAAACTGGACAATTAGAAGTAATTACTTCGCCTTATACTCACCCAATTTTGCCATTGTTGGCGGATAGTGATGTGGGCAGAATCGCAGTTCCTAATATGAATTTGCCACAAAATCGCTTTCAATGGGAACAAGATATTCCGCGACATTTGCAAAAAGCTTGGGAAGTTTACGAGGAACGTTTCGGTTGTGAACCTCGCGGTTTGTGGCCTTCGGAACAGGCGGTTAGTCCGCAAATTTTGCCTTATATTGCTAAACAAGGGTTTAAGTGGATTTGTTCGGATGAGGCGGTTTTAGGTTGGACGATCGATCATTTCTTCCACAGAGATGGATCTGGTAATGTTAGTGAACCAGAGTTACTTTATCAACCTTATCGATTAGAAACTCCGGCGGGAGATTTAGCAATTGTGTTCCGCGATCACCGTTTGTCTGATTTAATTGGTTTTACTTACGGGGCGATGGATGCTAAGAAGGCGGCGGCTGATTTGGTGGGGCATTTGGAAGCAATATCTCGGATTTTAAAACATCGCCAAGTAGATGATACTACAACTTTAGAAAATCCTTGGTTGGTAACAATTGCCTTGGATGGGGAAAACTGTTGGGAACACTATGATTTAGATGGTAAAACCTTCTTGGAAGCTTTGTATCAAACTCTCAGCAGTCATCGCGAAATTGAATTAGTCACGGTTTCCGAATACTTGGAGAAATTCCCCCCTACTGCCACTCTTCCCTCGAAAAAATTACACACAGGTTCTTGGGTTGATGGTAATTTAACAACTTGGGTAGGAGATCCGGCAAAAAATCGCGCTTGGGATTTATTAACTGAGGCGAGAAACTTCTTAGCTTCTCATCCTGAAGCAACACCAGAAACTAACTCGGAAGCTTGGGAAGCTTTATATGCTGCGGAAGGTTCGGATTGGTTTTGGTGGTTTGGGGAAGGACATTCTTCTAACCAAGATGCCATTTTTGACCAGTTATTTCGGGAACATTTGTGTGCAATTTATCAGGCTTTAAATGCTCCTATTCCTGATAATTTGCTCAAGCCTTTAGAAATTCACGAAGCGAGAGGAGATCATCGCCCGGAAAGTTTTATTCACCCGGTAATTGATGGTGTTGGAGATGAACAAGATTGGGATAAAGCGGGAAGAATAGAAATCGGTGGGGCGCGGGGAACAATGCACCAAAGTAGCACTGTACAAAGGCTTTGGTATGGTGTCGATCACTTAAATTTCTATTTGCGATTGGATTTTAAAACAGGAATTTTGCCAGGTAAAGGTTGTCCGCCAGAGTTAAATTTGTTGTGGTTTTATCCCGATCGCCAAATGCCCAACAGCCCGGTTCCCTTGCGAAATTTACCTGATGAAGCGCCGTTAAATTACCTGTTTCATCACCATTTGGGGGTAAATTTGCTCACCATGAGTACGCAATTTCAAGAAGCAGGAGAACATCATCAATGGCATCCCCGCTTTAGTCGGGCGCAAGTGGCATTTGATCAATGTTTGGAATTAGCAGTGCCTTGGGCAGATTTGCAAATTGAACCGGATTATCCTTTGCGATTAACTATAGTTTTGTCAGATAATGAACGTTATTGTAGTTATCTGCCAGAAAATGCTTTGATTCCAATTGAAGTACCATAATTGGTCTTAGTAAGTTGTTGTGCTGTCTTCGCTCTTATCCCAGTTATAATAAGAACGAAGACAGCGCAACAACTTACTTGAATTAATAACAAATGACGACAATCTGGGAGTTAGATTTTTATTCTCGTCCACTTGTGGATGAAAACAAGAAAAAAATTTGGGAACTTTTGATTTGTGAAAGTTCCTTAAATGTCAACGATTGTTTTGAGGAAATATTTCGTTATTCGCAATTTTGTTCTAATCAAGAAGTAAATTCTGTTTGGTTGGGAAATGCGATTAAAGAGGCGATGGCAAAATCTGGGCAAACACCCCAAAAAATTCGCTTTTTCCGCACCCAAATGAATAATATGATCAGCAAAGCTTGCCAAGATTTGGGAATTACCTCTGCGCCGAGTCGTCGGACTTTTAATCTTAATCAATGGTTAGAAGAACGAATGCAGGAAGTTTACCCAAATCATCCGGGATACATAGCTGCTGGTACTAATCCTTCGGTGTTAATGCCAAGTGCTGCACCCCAAAGTTTGCCAGATGCTTTGATGGGTCAAAAATGGGCATTTGTGAGTTTAGAAGCCGCGGCTTTTCTAGAAATGCCAGAATGGGAAATCGGATTTCAGGAAGCTTTTCCTTTAAAAACAAAAGGAGTATCACCTGATACCCGTATTCCAGGGGTAATATTTTTTTCATCAAGGGCTTTACCTTTAGCAGCTTGGATATCTGGTTTAGAACTAGCGAGTCTGAAATTTGAATCACTTCCCCAAACAAGTCTGCTATTAGAAACTGGGGTAAATGATAGCTGGATTCTTGCTAATATCAAGGATGATGTGACGATCGCAGAAGCCCAAGGCTTTGAAACAGCAAAGCAAAAAGCTAAGGGAGTCCATTTTTTAGCAGTTCAGTCTGATCCCCAAGTCGAATCCTTTGCAGGTTTTTGGTTATTGCAAGAACAGGGCCTAATTTAAAGTAATTTAGAATTTAGGTTTTAAATTCAATTTAAAACCTAAATTCTAAATTAAACAATTTGGTTGTATGGGTTGGGAAAATTGGCAGTCAGAAACACTAGCAGAACAATTGCTGGAACTAGCAGCAAAAACCGGAGCACAAGCAGCTGAAGTTTATCAGTCGCGATCGCTCTCTAGACC
>JBAVZX010000657.1:0-4791 GCA_049589015.1 Phormidium sp.
ATATTGGACTAACCCCGATCGTGAGCGTAAATTATATTTCTGCCAAATTGAAGCTTTAGAAACAGTTATTTATATTACAGAAGTAGCTAAAAAGTGCGGTGATAACTGGATTGAAAATCAACTGCGACAATTTAATATGGATGCTAATCCGCTACTGTTTCGCATGGCTTGTAAAATGGCGACGGGTAGTGGTAAAACCGTAGTAATTTCAATGCTGATGGCGTGGCATACTCTGAATAAAGCTGCTAATCCTCAGAATAATAAATTTAGCGATGCTTTTTTGATAGTAACACCGGGAATTACCGTGCGCGATCGCTTGCGGGTACTTCAACCTAATGATGCTGAAAACTATTATAAAAAACTTGACTTAGTGCCACCGGATTTAGTGCCGGAACTAGAAAAAGCTAAAATTGTTATTACTAACTATCACGCTTTTAAACTGCGAGAAATCAATTCAGCCGCTAAGTTAACAAAGGAGATTCTAACCCAAGGAAAAGAAAGTGCTTTTACAGAAACCCCAGACCAAATGGTTAGACGAGTTTGTAAAGGTTTGGGGAATAAGAAAAACATTATTGTGATTAATGATGAAGCTCACCACTGTTATCGCCGTCGCGTCGGTGATGATGATGCCAAACTCAAAGGCGATGACCGAAAAGAAGCAGAAAAACGCAATGAACAGGCACATCTTTGGATCTCAGGAATTGAATCTATACAGTCAAAAATAGGGGTAAAAGTTGTTTATGATCTCTCAGCTACACCCTTCTTTTTAAAAGGTTCGGGTTATCCAGAAGGCAATTTATTTCCTTGGGTAGTTTCTGACTTTTCTTTAATTGATGCCATTGAATCGGGAATTGTCAAAATCCCCCGTGTTCCGATATCTGACGATAATATGAAAGGGGAACTGCCAACTTACCGTAGTATTTGGCCGTTGATTCGTGATCAACTCCCCAAGAAAGGACGCAGTACCCAGGATGAAAGTAAATTATCCCCAGAACCCAAACTGCCTAAAGAGTTAGAGGGAGCCTTAGAAAGTCTCTACGGTAGCTACAAAAAAGTTTTTGATTTATGGGAACAGGATACAGAAGCCACTGATAGCGGACGCACACCGCCTGTATTTATCGTGATTTGTAATAATACTAATGTTTCCAAGCTGGTTTATGATTATATTTCCGGTTGGGATACAGGTAAAAAATATCCCGATGGCAGACCTGTTTTAGCCCCTGGGAAGTTACCCCTATTTAGTAATGTTCAAGATGAGAAATGGACAGCCCGACCGAATACAATTTTGGTAGATAGCGAACAACTAGAATCCGGGGAGGCGATGAGTGCTGAATTTAAAAAAATCGCAGCACAGGAAATTGAAGAATTTAAAGCTGAATATAGAGACAGATACCCAGGGAAAGATCCCGAAAAAATTACCCATGAAGATTTACTGCGTGAGGTATTAAATACCGTTGGTAAACCGGGAAAATTAGGGGAACAAATTCGCTGTGTTGTCTCTGTTTCTATGCTGACTGAGGGATGGGATGCTAACACCGTTACTCACATTTTAGGGTTAAGGGCTTTTGGCACTCAGTTATTATGTGAACAGGTTGTTGGACGCGGACTGAGGCGCGTTAATTATGCGGTAAATAAGGAGGGAAAGTATGAACCGGAATATGCCGAAGTTTATGGCGTTCCCTTTGCTTTTATCCCCTGTGCGGGTGCTAATAAAACGCCTAAACGGGGGGTATTACCTACCCGCGTTCGAGCTTTGCCAGAACGCAGTGAATGTGAAATTACTTTTCCTCGATTGACGGGTTATCGCTATGACATTACCAGGGGAAAACTAACAGCTAAATTTACCGATATCTCGAAATACGTTCTCTCTACGGCTGACTTGCCAACGATGACAGTAAATGCTCCTATTGTGGGTAAATCGAGTATTCATACATTAGATGAATTAAAATCTCACCGAGAACAGGAAGTCGCTTTTGTGTTGGCAAAAATGACTTTAGAAAAATATTTTCGTTGGGATGGGAGTCAAAAAACAGAAAAAACTACCCAACATTTTTTTGATGCGGATGTACAGGCTTGGTTATTTCCTGAAGTTTTACAAATTACGAAACAGTGGTTAAGGGAATGTGTCCGTTACAAAGACCACACCTACCCGCAGTTATTAATGTTAACTGAGTTTGCCCACGATGCTACAGATAGAATTTATCAAGCTATTGCCGCCGGAGAATCTTACAAATCTTTAAAACCAATTCTCCGCCCCTATGATACTTTTGGTTCGACTCGCTATGTAGATTTTGATACCGCCCATCCAGTTTATAGGACTGACCCCAATCAATGTCAGGTTTCCCATGTGGTACTTGATAGTAATTGGGAAGCGAAGATGGTGGAAGCCTTAGAACAAATGAATCAGGTTATCTGCTATGTAAAAAATCAAAATTTAGGGTTTGCAATTCCCTATACTTTGAATGGAGAACAAAAAAATTACTTACCTGATTTTATTGTCCGAATTAATGATGGGCAGCAAGACTTACTTAATTTAATTTTGGAAGTATCGGGGGAAGCCAGAAAGGATAAAGCGGCTAAGGTAGCTACTACTAAAACGTTGTGGATACCCGCCGTTAAAAATCATGGTGGGTTAGGGCGTTGGGATTTCTTAGAAATAACCGATCCCTGGGATGCCCAAAAATCTATTCGGATGTATTTGTCGAAACAGATAACACCAACAGATACTAACATGAGTACAATTCAAAAAACCCCTGGTGTCTGTGGAGGAAATGCTCGGATACGCAATACACGCATTCCTGTTTGGACAATTATTTCTTTTGCCAAACAAGGTGCTACTGATGATGAAATACTGAGGAATTATCCGGGGTTGACTCCAGAAGATTTAAAAGTAGCTTCATTATATTATGAACAGCATCAAAATGAAATTGATCGAGTGATTGATGCTTTGGATGAGGAGGATGATGAAGATAGGTAGGCTTTATTCTAACGAAAATTTTCCGATAGATATTGTTAACAAACTCCGTTATCTGGGGCATGATGTTTTGACATCATATCAAGCAGGTCAAGCTAATCAAGGGATTTCTGACGACGATGTTCTCAAGTTTGCTCATCAACAAGAGCGAGTTGTGATTACATTAAATAGGGAAGATTTTATTAAGCTGCATCGAGATGGCAAGAAACACAGCGGCATTATTATCTGTAAAGATGACCGAAATTACGACGCGCAAGCCTCGAAAGTTCACGAATTAATTTTGGATACTACTGAATTAAAATCTCGATTATTTCGGGTTTTTAAAAGTAATGTTAAAGGTTGTAAAACTCAAATATTTATCTATAAGGAAATAAACCATGCCTAGAAAAAAAAATGACAAATCTACACCTATAGATAGTGTTAAACATCAGGATAAACGGGCTAATATTCCGACTGAAGAATTACGAGATTTTATGGCGGATGATGAGAAGAAACCGCAAAAAGTTCTCTATCCCCGCGATGCGTCTTTAGATCCGCAGTTAGTTTGGAAGGGTAAAGATGAGCAGGACAGTCAGGATTTAGAAGTTCCGGCTGTGCCGATTTATATTCAGGAAAAAATACACCCTCATGTGATTATTGAGGATTTTCGGACTCAGGTTAAGAAGGAACAACCACAGCAACAATTAAGTTTATTTAGTGATTTCAATGGGTTAAAGTTTGACCAATTAATTGATTTTTATCAGCATCAAGATGGGGTGAAGTGGGCTAACCGGATGATTCTGGGTGATTCCCTGTTGGTGATGAATTCCTTGGCAGAAAAGGAGGGATTAAAGGGTAAAGTCCAGATGATTTATCTTGACCCCCCTTATGGGATTAAGTTTGGTTCTAATTGGCAGGTTTCGACTCGGAAACGAGATGTTAAAGATGGGAAAGCGGAAGAAGTAACAAGGCAACCGGAACAAGTAAAAGCGTTTCGGGATACTTGGGAGTTAAGGATTCATTCTTATTTGAGTTATTTAAGGGATAGGTTGGTTGTAGCTAGAGAGTTATTGACTGAAACGGGTAGTGTTTTTGTGCAGATTGGTGACGAGAATGTGCATTTGGTTAGATGTTTGATTGATGAGGTTTTTGGGAGCGAGAATTTTATTAGTCAAATTTCTGCTACTACCAAAGTTTCTTTAGGGAGTAAATACATAGCTGGAGTTCAAGACTATATAATTTGGTATTGTAAAAATAAAGAAAATATTAAATACAGACAGTTATATGAACCTAAAGAGTTAATAGATAATTCAGAATTTACTCTGGCAGAAAATATTGATGGCAATTATCAAAGATTAAGCAATGAAGAAAAAAAAGAAAGAAATCATCTTACTGAGAAATTGAAAATTTTTCAACGCATAGATTTACTTGCAACAGGTTATGGAGCCAGTACAGATTTTCCGATTGATTATCAAGGAGAAACTTTTTATCCAATCAGAGGAAAAAGCTGGAAAACAAATTTGTTAGGAATCCAAAGATTAAAATTAGCTAACCGCATTATAAAACTAGGTGGTTATCTTAGATATAAATCTTTTTTTAATGACTATCCTGTTAGCCAAATAACCAATGTTTGGACAAAAACTGCTGGGGGATTTTCGGACAGGAAAGTGTATGCAGTGCAAACAAATCCTAAAATAATTGAAAACTGCATCTTAATGACCACAGATCCCGGTGATTTAGTATTAGATCCAACTTGCGGTTCTGGAACTACAGCTTATGTTGCTGAACAATGGGGTAGACGCTGGATTACCATTGATACAAGTCGCGTTGCTTTAGCG
>JBAVZX010000658.1:0-4213 GCA_049589015.1 Phormidium sp.
CTATAGGTCTATATTTGAAATAGATGTATAATATTAAAAATTAATTAAGGCTGAGAAACTGCAAAAAGCAACACAGAAATATTTCTCTTACACATTCGATCGTGTAAAAGATTGCCTTTCTCTTAGATTCAAACCCTATTACCTGAACTTGGACATACATACCTGGAAACTTAACCTAATTAGATCTCTGCAATACATTTCTCAACTCCTGAGTATTGCAGTTTTTATTTTAGGCTGCTTGGTTAGCTTGGGCTGGATATTTGATATTAGTATATTTAAAAGTGTGTTACCGCAACTAGTAACGATGAAAGCAAACACAGCGATCGCTCTAATTATCGGAGCTACTGCTCTATGGCTGTTGCACCAAAAAAAAGAAAACAACCCAAACAAAAAAAGAATAGTTTTTGCCGTTGATTTTTTATCTATTCTAGTCATCTTGATTGGTTTACTCACCATAACTGAATATCTATTCCAGACCGATTTGGGAATTGATCAATTGATTTTTCAAGAAATCAACCCCGAAGCAATTTCTGGGATTCCAGGTAGAATGGCTCCCAATACTGCTTTGGCTTTTATTTTGCTTGGTAAAGCTATATTATTACTTAATAAAAGAGTTTATTTTCTGGGTCAATTACTGAGTATTATGGGGTTTTTATTAGGCTTTTTAGGATTATTAGGTTATCTCTATGGCATCACCGCACTTTATGGATTAGGCGCTAATTCAGCAATGGCGTTGCATACAAGTTTAGCCTTTATTTGCCTCTTTATTGGCAGCATATTGGTTTATCCAAATGGAGGTTTAATGACTGCAATTACTAATGAATTTGCTGGCGGAATTATGGCGCGACGTTTGGCATTGACTGTGATTAGTGTACCACCTTTTTTGTGTTGGCTAGTTTTACAGGGAAAAAGATTGGGGCTTTACGACAGTGAAGTGGGAATAGCACTTTTGGGGGTATTAAATATCTTAGTTTTAGGAATTATCATTTGGTGGAATGCTAAAACTTTAGGAGTGACAGATTATCAATTTTTCTATGACTCTTTGACAGGTTTACCCAACCGTAAAATGTTTAGTGATTTGTTATCTGCTTCCTTAAAAAATGCTTCCCGTCGTCAAGGAAAGGTAGCGGTAATGTTTTTGGACTTAGACCGCTTTAATAAGATTAATGATATTTTAGGTCACGATGTAGGCGATCGCTTATTAAAAGCAACAGCACAAAGACTGACTAGTTGTTTTCAGGAGTATCATACAATTGCTCGTTGGGGAGGAGATGAATTTACTATTCTATTGCCCTACATTAACAATACCGAGTATGCCGCTAAATTAGCCCAAAAAATTCTGGATATTTTAAAGCCACCTTTTATTATTGATAATCATTATCTTCATATCACTTGTAGCATTGGTATTGCCATTTATCCACAAAATGGGCAAGATGGTGACACCTTAATTAAAAATGCTGATGTAGCGTTATATAATGTGAAAAGAAACGGGAGGAATAATTACAGTTTTTATAGTCCAACTATTAATGCCGAAGACTCAGAACTATTAATTTTAGAAAATCGATTGCATCATGCTTGGGATAGAGGAGAAATTATTCTTTATTACCAACCTAGAGTGAATATTGCCACAGGAAAAATAAGTGGCATTGAAGCTTTAGTCCGTTGGCAATCTCCTGAGTTAGGTTTTGTATCTCCGGGAAAATTTATTCCAATTGCAGAAGAAACAGGATTAATTGTACCTCTGGGAGAATGGATATTATATACTGCTTGCCAACAAGTAAAAGCTTGGTTTGATCAAGGTTTGTCAGAAATTAGGGTGGCAGTTAACCTATCGGCGCGACAGTTTCAGCAACCAAATTTAGTCCAAATGATCGCTCAGATATTAACTAATACAGAGCTAAATCCAGAAAGTTTAGAATTAGAAATTACGGAAACAATTGCCATGCAAAATGTAAAATTAACGAAGGAAAAACTTGAGCAATTATCTCAAATGGGAATTCATATTTCGATGGATGATTTTGGCACAGGTTATTCTTCGTTGAGTTATCTGAAACAATTTCCGTTGCATTCCTTAAAAATCGATCGCTCATTTGTCAGTGATATCACTTTCGATCCTTGTGATGTAGCGATCGCTTCAGCTATAGTCGCTTTAGGAAGAGGACTAAACATTAACGTAGTCGCAGAAGGCGTAGAAACTGAAGCACAATTAGAATGTTTGCGCCAACTGGGATGTGCGGAAATTCAAGGTTATTTCTTTAGTCCACCCTTACCAGCCCAAGATACTATTAAATTACTTAAAAAACATCAATCTGTACGTGGTTAAAATGTAAGTATAGACTATTCAAGAAGGCAGCAAGCAGGAGGCTCCAAGGCAGAAGGTAAAGAAAGAGAAAGTTTATCTCGATAATTATTTCCGCTATCTTACACTAGTTATTTATTTTGATTTTTTTAGAGAGAGTAGAGAAAAGATGTCCTTTTGTTCTGTGTATGGCCCAGTAAATTCTTGGCGTTTTGGTCGATCGCTTGGGATCGATCCCATTGGCGCTATTTCCACCTGTTCCTTTGACTGTGTTTATTGCCAATTAGGAGCAATTGAACGGTTAAAAAGCCAGCGTCAACTATTCATTTCTACCCAGCAAATTCTGCAAGATTTACAACCATTTGCCCCTTGGGATGTAGATGTAATTACCCTTAGTGGTAGCGGAGAACCAACCTTAGCATTAAACTTAGGAGAAATTCTCGCCCAAGTTAAAGAAATGACTGCTAAACCTTTAGTAGTATTAACTAACGGCACATTACTAAAAGATTCCGATGTCCGTGCAGCACTAGCATTAACAGATCGAGTAGCAGTAAAATTAGATGCTATTTCATCTGAACAATTGCAGCGGGTTAATCGTCCCGTAGCTGAGGTAAATTTAGCGGAAATTTGGCAGGGAATTCAACAATTTCGGGCTGATTATCCCGGTAAGTTAGCAGTACAAACGATGATTTTGTCCGCTTGGAATCCAGAAATTCAATCGGATTACATCAACCGAATTAAATTACTAGTTCCTGATGAAATTCAACTCAACACACCTTCCCGTCCTAAACCGTTAACTCGTCAATTAGATGCTAGAGGTAACAACGAAATTGCAGATTGCGCCTATCCAGTAAATAGTCTCAAGTGTGTTGATGCTGATTACTTGAAAACATTTGCCGATCGCATTCAGCAGCAAACAGGTATTTCAGTGCGCTGGAAAATATCCGAGTAATCAACCTCTTGTAGGGATGGGTTTAGATATTATCCCGATCTGATCGCTTACAAATTATCTCCAAAACCCGTCCCTATTTCACTTTTACAATAAGTCTAATTTTCTAAGCAAAACTTCTTTCTGCTGTCCAATGTCTGTCAGAAGATTGATATATGTTCACATCTTGTAAACCAGCTTGAAAAATTAGTTGATTGACCTCATTTAGAGTAAAAGCAGCATGGAGAGAATCAGCAAATAATTGTTTTTGGTGAGAGTCGTATTCTGTGCCGATACTTTCTACTAAAGTATCCAAAGTTTCGGGATTAGCAGGTCGAATTAAATCGCGAATCAGAATAGCGCCTTTTGGTTTTAAAACTCGTTTAATTTCCTGCAAGAAAGGTAGGGGATCGGGTAAATGGTGAACCAAACTATTAGAAATTACCAGATCAAAATATTCGTTAGGGTAGGGTAATTGTTTGGCATCTACCAAATCTAAAATTATCTGTGGTTGTAAACCTGCTTTTTTTATATGCTCAGCACCAATTTTTAACATATTTTCTGCTAAGTCGATGCCAGTTATTTGCCATTGGGGACGTTGCTGGCAAAGCAATAGGGGAATTCTGGCGGTACCAGTGCCCGCATCTAAAACTTTAGCTCTGGTTGGCGCTAATGCGATCGCCCGCTGAGCAAAAGCAGCATTAATTTCCGTAAAATCCATTGCATCAAAAGCAACAGCTTCTTCCCAACTATCCATGACTTCCGGTTCTAAAACTCGCTGCATTGGCGATTCTCCTAAAATTTAATCTCAGTAAGGTGAGTCAGACGAGAAAACCTTGAGGAAATGGCGATCGTCAAAGTCTCACTGACTGTACAAATTACAACTTTCTCTCTTTATTTTGGCGGAGTTGCTAATTATTGCTTAAAATTTGGGAATAATAAGATGAGGAGTGAGCTTTTTATACGGAAATCGAACCAAGTTAACT
>JBAVZX010000659.1:0-11255 GCA_049589015.1 Phormidium sp.
ATTCATGAGCGCAGTTAGCGTAGTTCCTAATCCAGATACTTTGAAATATGCCGCTTTTTGGGCGGCACTGGGTTTCTTCTGCATCCCAATAATTGAGCAAGTTTTGTTCATGAATCTTTTCAGCAATGATATATTGCGAGAAACATTACAATCCTCAAGAATGGCAACAGAAGATATCAGGAAACTGTTCCTTGAATTGGATAAAGATGGCAGTAAGTCATTGGATAAAGACGAAATTTTTCAACTGTTAGGAATGATAGAAGATTTAACAGTAGGTGAACGTAGTCCTGAAGAAGTCAGAAGACAGGTTACTGATTATCTTTTCCACATTCTCGACAGTGATAAAAATGGCACTGTTGACTTACAAGAGTTTGAAGATTACGTATCAGTTTATGGATTGGTTGCCAACCTTAACGCTGCTGCTTAATGCGACTCGGATTTTTTGATTAAACAAAGGGAGGTTAGCACAAATTTTAGGCTGACCTCTCTTATCAAATCTTTATTAACTAGAGTTTTCCCCTACAAGAACAAGAAAGCAAAAAAAACTTGGAAAAATTGCAAGATTAAATTATTATTTCGTTTAGAACAATTTTCTCTAAAATCTGTTTAGATTGTTGTGTAGTAATATTGTCTTTTAGAAAAATATGTCTTTAAATGTTGAACTGTTAGAGCAAAGTTTTGCACAAATAAAACCTCACTCTGAGGAATTTGTAGCTAGTTTTTACGAAAACCTATTTACAGCTTATCCAGAAGCAAAGGCGTTATTTGCCAAAACTAATATGGCTGAGCAACGTAAACATTTGTTAGCGGCACTAGTCTTGGTAGTACAAAATTTACGGAAGCCGGAGGTTTTAGGGGAAACTCTTAAAACTTTAGGAGCTAAACATCTCAAATATGGAACAGTTCCCGAACATTACCCCTTAGTTGGGCAAGCATTACTAACAACTTTTGAGCAGTATCTTCAGCAGGATTGGACTCCTGAAATTAAGCAAGCATGGACAGATGCTTTGGAAGCAATTACTGCTTTGATGTTACAAGGTGCAGCCGAAGTATCTTCTTAGAACCCACATTCCGCACTTCAAAATGTAGTAAATAACTAAACATTTTGGGTAGCTTGGCGAACACTTCAAGTATTTTTACTGATAGCTAAGCTACTCAGGATTGGTGTAATACTTTGTCTACTATAAATTGAAGTGCGGAATCTGCAATATGAGGCTTTCAGAAGGTGGGAATCACAAAAGAACGGATTTTTGAGGTAATAAGTTTATTAAGAGGAAAAGGATTATTCATGAAATTGGATAAGTTTGTCTTAGCCGAAAAAATGGCATTTCTCATTTCAATTCCACCAGAAAGCAATTTAGCTAAATTACTTTCCTTTTGTTTAGCAACAAAAGCTAGAGACAACACATCAGGAGTAGAAATTCTCAAACTAACTTACGAGCTAATGGAAAATCCATCTAATTTACCTTATTGGACTCAAGATATCATGGGAATTGATTTAGATTACAGTGCTAGTGAATGGAAAGCTTTGGGAGAAATGGGCATCAAAGATCCAGCAGAATTCATGGCTAAACTTTACCAAGAATTGGCAGATTTGAATTTGTAGCATCAACCAACAACTTAAATAATTGGTTTTCCGGTTTGACTACGAAATTTTAGCAAATCTCACCTAAAAAACTATTTATTTGCAACATGAGCAAAAACACTAACCAATTCTGGGTCAAAAAATGTCTTTAAATGTTGAACTCTTAGAACAAAGTTTCGAGAAAATTAAACCTCACGCCAATGAATTTGTAGTGAGTTTCTACGAAAACTTATTTGCAGCTTACCCAGAAGTCAAACCTTTATTTACCAAAACTGATATGACAAATCAGTACAAAAAGCTGCTAAATTCTTTGGTGTTAGTCGTCGAAAATCTCCGCCAACCAGAAAACTTAGGAGCAGTACTTAATGCCTTGGGAGCTAGGCACGTTAGTTATGGAGCAATTCCTAAATATTATGGCCCAGTCGGTGCAGCTTTACTTACTACTTTTGAACAATATCTCCAAGCAGATTGGACTCCTGAAGTTAAGCAAGCTTGGTTAATTGCTTATGAAGCTATTACTGCTGAAATGTTAAAGGGTGCAGATGAAATATCCTCGGCAAAAGTCGCAGCAACAGTAACAAAAAAGCCTACGGAATTAACAGTAAATCAGCCTCAATTAAAGCCAAAAAAAACTCCTGAAGTTCGAGAAAATGCTACTATTCAGCAATCGCTTACAGTTTTCACTAATATTCCCAAAAAACTCATTGATACTTTTTGGGTATTACCCGCTTGGTTAGTCGCAATTTGTGCAGCTTTTTTGTTTATTTTAGTCTATTTATTTGCCGATGAAAACTCTGTAGTTTCGGAAATTGTGGAAAGTGCTGATGTATTGAGTTTAATAATTGCCTTAGTTTTATTTATTAAGGAAGCTCCCGATCGCCGCAAACAATTTCACTACCAAGCTTGGAGTACAATTGATGCAGCACATCGAGTAAAAGTTAGCTACGCCAGACTTTTAGCACTACAAGATTTAAATGAAGATGGTGTTTCTTTGCGAGGTTTAGACACTGCTGGTGCAGAATTAGTAGATATTAATCTTCCCAAAGCTAATCTTAGTTCAGCTAATTTAAGTGCAACCGATCTCACTAATGCTAATTTAAGTTACGCCAACTTAGATAATACTAACCTCAGTCAGAGCAAACTTAGTGGTGCTAATCTTAGTCATGCTAACCTGGGTTTTGCGAAGTTGAATCAAGCTAATCTTAGTAGTGCCAATCTTAGTAACGCTAACTTAATTTGTGCAGATTTAACTCAAGCTAACCTTAGTGGTGCTAATTTAAAAAATGCGAGTTTAAATGGTGTAAATCTGGAGGGTGCTTACCTAACTGGAGCTAATCTTAAAGGTGCTAAAGTGAGTGATTTTGAATTGAGTGTTGCTTTTCTGGAAGGTGCGATCATGCCTGATGGTAAGAAATATAAAAAGGAAAATTAAAAAACCATATCCAAAATTGGGATATGGTAAGAATGAGTAGTGGCAATGTTAATTTGATTTGGCGAGAGTTGCTAACAGAAATTAGTCGTTTGGAAAGTGAACAAAAAAAGAATTAATTTACCTAGTAACTAATTAGCTTTCTACATTAGCTGGTTGCGGGGGTATTTCCGCAGTTGCAGGAAGATGATGAGTTTTGCCATTAAGCTCGCTCATTTCTACTCCGATTTCAATTGCTTTGGGAATAGCAGCAAGGCTAATACCTTCTTCTTTGAACCGTTGCTGAATCAGGCGAATAACATCCGCGTAAGCTTCCCAAAAATCATCTTTTTTCGCCCATCCACCAGCAATTACACTGATATAATAATCTTCAATCTGCCACACGAAAGTACTAGGAGCAGGATTTGCCAGAACTTTGGGGTGAGATTTGAAAGTTTCTACAATTAGTGCTTCTATCTCTTGTAGATTTTCGTCAAAGGCGATGCGGAATGAGAGCGTGATTTTGCGATTTTTATCGTGACTTAGGTTTTCGATCGTATCACTCCAAACATTGTTGTTAGGAAGAGTAAAGATCTGACCGCCAAAACCTTTGATTCTGGTGTTGGCTATGGTAATGGCATCCACCCATCCCCAAAGCGATCCAATTTTTACTTCGTCACCCACATCAAAGGGTTTGCTAATCATGATCATCAAACCGCTGGCTAAGTTACCGAGATTGCTTTGCAGCGCGAATGCGAGGACGAAACTCACACCCCCAAGCAAGGCTAAAACTGGGCCAAGGCTGACTTCCAGTGCAGTTAAAGCTATCAAGAAACCGACTACAACTCCGCCACGCTTGACGAGCATGACCAGAAATTGACGCATAATTGCTGATGTACCGCCAAATCTGAAAAGTATTTGGTTGAGCAGCGCACCAAAAATTTGAGACATAATGATCGAAGCCAGGATAATCCCAGTGAACTTCCCGATATTACCTGCCCAGCGCAAACCCCCTTCGCTAGATTTTGCCCAGCTGATCAGCCGCAAGCCTACCCCTTCGGTATCTTGGGCATCAACTTCGACGGTGCTAACTGCTTGAATGTATTGACGGTACGCTTTGGGATCGCCACCTTTTCTTTCTAGTTCGTCTAGGACTACGTTAAGGCGATCGATCAGCGCCGTCTGCTCTCCTTGCAGTTCCGTAACAGTGGTAACGAGTTGGTTCTTCGCTTCCGCTTCTGTTTCGGCACTCTTTTCTAACTGTTCCTGTGTTTTTTCCAGCTGCTGTTCTTTTTGTTCCAGTTTTTGTTCATTATTCACAACACCGGGTAAACCAGCAACTTTCTCCTCTGGGTTGTTTTTAATTTCGGTGTTGTCCAGCGCCGCTGTAGCTTTATTCAGATCTTGAGATGACTGCTTAGTTTTATCAGTTTGATTAACTCCAAATTCTTTGAGCAATTTTTCTAGGACTGCATCTGCTTTTTCTAGCTGTTCGTTAGCTTTCTTATATTCTGGTGAATCTTGTTTCGCACCTTTTTGTGCTTCTTGAGCATCTTCAACTTCTTTAATCGCGGCTTCTAGTTTTTCAATCTTTTTACTTGTGTCTTGATAAGCTAGAGAGCCAGCAGTCATTTTATCTCGATCGGCTTTGGTTTGCTCAAGGGTTTGTTTAGCTTTGTCTAAATTACCCGTTTTCTGAGCTTTTTCTAGTGCCTCACGCGATGTTGCGTCTTTGTTTAATTCGGCGTTAGTTTTTTTGGCTTCTTCAACAGCTTCTTGGGCTTTTTTCAGTTCTTCTTGCGCTTGTTCTACCTTTTTCGCCGCTTCTTGATATTGCGCTGAACCAGGAGTAGCATTTTTTTGAATTTTTTGAGCTTCTTCGAGGGATTGTTTAGCTTTTTCTAGGGCATCAGCACCTTCTTGTTGTTTGCTAATAGCTAGATTTTGCCGCTTGATTGTAATTTCAGCTTCGCTAATTTCTTGGGCTTTGTTTTGCAGTGCTAACATCCAACCAGCTGCTTCGACTTGCAATTGCTCTAAGCTTAAAGGCTTAACAAGTAATTTCAGTTCATCTGCTGGAATATCAAGCTCTTTAGTTGTTTTTGCCGCTTTAGGATCTACTGGTTTTGCTGGTTGAACTGCTTCTACCTTTTTGGCATTAGCGTCTGCTGCTGGATCTTGCTCTTGCGATCGCACAGGAGCCACCGAAACTGCAAAAACACTAATAGCTCCTGCCAGCATAATAGCTCGAACTCGGTAATGCCACATTTATCACATCCCTCCCTTCAGTATTCTTTACTCATCACTTCCCTATTAGGATATCCTTTAGTTCGCTTAAAATTTTATATTTTATCACTATAAATAATTTATTTTTGTAACTTGCGATAGATGAAATGAGTAATTATGGGCAGGATGCCCACCCTATTCTCAGATAACTATATATCACTTTATTTATTTGCATCTACTTATTCGGAAATTTGTCCAAATATCTAAAAACTAGCTATTTTCACGAAAAAAAATGGGGTTAGTCAAACAACCCCATTCTTTGTAAATTTTGAATTTATGGAACTAAAATTCTGACAACAAACTTTTCAGCGAACTTAAATTAAGCAGTTGCCTTTGGTAATTTAGCGAGATTTTTGGCATAGATTGTCACTGCCAATTTATCATCTTCGCGGTTAGTTAGCGATCGCCTAACCTCCCCTAAAACCAGCGGTTGAGAAACCCCCGCTTCTGGATGAATCATCGTCCGAGCCCGAATTATTAAACTATTATTACCCGTTAATCTGCCATAAGAAAACAAATCTGCTGCTGCTTGACGCAGAGTTGCATCTAATTCAGATTGAGTAATTGTTGGTGGAAGTGCGATCGAAACTAAACTTGACCCATTATCAAAAATTACTGAATAGCGAATTGCACCAGGAATAGTAGTATGAGTAAACAACCCTAAACTCAAAGCCAATAAACCACCAGTCAACACACCCATAAACCCAGTAACACCAACAAATCGAAAGCGAAATCCCCACTTAAAAACAAAAGCTAATAAAGTGAAAACCGCACAAACTAAAGTTAGAATACCCGCCCACTTACTAGCAATAAAAAAATCAGTTGTTGTTAGCATAAACCCCCTTGAGATTTTAGATTTTGGATTTTAGATTTTGGATTTTGCATTCCTAGATTTTTGATTGATTACCAGTAAAAATCTCTAGCTAAAACCTCAATAATCTGTAATTAAGTTTCCTCTTTTTCATTGCTGATAAAACCATTTGACTCAGGATCACCAGCAGATTGCAAAGCCGCTTTTAAAGCGTGCCAAGTTAGATTAGCACATTTAATCCGCACCGGGAATTGGGCAACCCCTTGCATCACATTTAACTTTCGCAACTCCTTGGGAAATTCCGCCTCACCTTTCATCATTCCTTGGAAACGTTCCACCATTTCCAAAGCTTCAGTAACAGTTTTCCCCTTTAAAGCTTCCGCCATTAAATCAGCAGAAGCCATCGAAATTGCACAGCCTTCCCCCTCAAATTTGACATCTACAATTGTGTCGCCAGCATCATTTAGCTGTAACGTCAATTCAATAGTATCGCCACAGGAAGGATTGTGCCCTTTCTGATATCGATGCACCGGATTAGTTTTACCCTTGTGCCGGGGTGTTTTATAACGTTCTAGAATTACCTGTTGATACAGGTCGCGCAAATTGCCCAAAGTCATAATTCGACTGGTATTATGTTATTTAACTTTATACTTGATTTTAACGGTAATCTAACCTCTCGACTGTTAAATTGGTAAATCCGCACGGGGGTTAAAGGTTTCAATTTGGCGGATTTTTTCATAAAGTTCTCGTTCCCTAGAACTAATCTCTTTCGGAATCACTATTTGAATTTCCAACAATTGATCTCCTCGACTACCATCTTCCGTCGGATAACCTTTATTAGCAAGGCGCAATCTTTGACCTGATTTTACACCAGGGGGAATATTCATTTTCACCCTTCCATCTAAAGTTGGCACTTGCACTGGTGCGCCCAAAACTGCTTCACTAGGAGTAATCGGTAATTGGCAAACAATATCTGCACCTTCTAACTGATAAAATGAATGTGGTGTAACAGTAATTTTCAAGTAAAGATCGCCCCCACCAATGCCTTGACCTTTGAGACGAATGCGTTGATCTGTTACCATTCCGGGGGGCATATTTACTTCTAAACTGCGCCCATCTTCCAAGCGAATTCTTTCTACTCCCCCAGTGTAAGCTCTTTCTAAAGGTAAAGTTAATCGTGCTTCAATATCTTTGCGAGTTGGACGAGAAGGAACGGTGTAACTAACTTTAGTATTGCCGGGGCGAAATTCATCCTCTGCAACTTTAGCACGGGAATTCATCTCATCTTCCGTTGCTACTCGGACTTTTTTGTTACTGCGTCCTAGTAGTTCATCGATGAATTGACCAAACTCGGTAAACTGACTGTAATAGTCATCATCTTTGTCGTCATTATCTCTACCATTAAACCAACTTTTGCTACCACGCGCCGATCGATTTCCAACAAATCCTCTTTGTTTCCAATAGCGACTAAACTGATCGTATTCGGCACGTTTATCGATATCAGAAAGAACTTCGTAAGCTTCACCAATATCTTTAAATTTTTCTTCCGCTTCTTTGTTTCCCGGATTTAAATCAGGATGATATTGTCTCGCTAGTCTTCGATAGACTTTTTTGATTTCTTCTGCTGATGCGTCTCTGGGAACGTCGAGAATTTCGTAATAGTTTCTAAAGTTTTCCATAATTACTTGTCATTTTTCATTGGTTTTTGTCATTAGTTATTTGTTATTTGTCATTGGTCATTTGTTGATTATTGGAAATACTATTGACCAATGACAGGTGACTATTTACTATGACAAATTAGAACCAATCATCGTCATCATCATCATCCCAATCTTGTCTTTGCGGTTGTTGGCTTCTTCGACCTGTACCAATACTGTCAGAAGTATTGCGGGAACGACTAGACCCTGTACCATTGTATGCGCGATCGTCACGGCGATCGTCATAACGGCGATCGTCATAATTCCGATTATTATTATTACCGTAGTAAGGTTTATCTCTGTCTCTAAAATCGAAGTCATCATCATCATCATCGCCAGAGAAAGCGCGACGAATTGATCCGAATAAATCGTCTTCATCTTCGCTATAACGCAGACGCACTTCCCGATTCATTTCATAGAGAATATCTTGCAAATCTGCTTGACTTCTATCAATTCCCGCATCATTATTTTTAGCTAAATAATCGCGTAATTCTCGAACCAAACTTTCAATGCGGTAACGATATTCGTTAGCAAACTGCATTCCCAAATCTATACTTACTTCGCGCAGTTGTCTTTCTGCTTGCGTCGCTAAAGATTCGGCACGATTTCGCTTTTCAATTCTCTCTCTTTGCAAACGGTCTATTTCGGCATATTCTTCAGCATCCCGAATCATTTTTTGCACTTCACTTTCACTCAAAGTCGAAGCTTCTTGAATCGTGACTGTTTGTTCTCGACCTGTGCTTCTATCTAAGGCTGTGACTTGCAAAATTCCGTTAGCATCGATATCGAAAGCGACTTGAATTTGGGGAATTCCTCTCGGCGCAGGTGGGATTCCTAATAACTTAAATCGACCCAAAGATTTATTATCTTTTGCCATTTCTCGTTCCCCTTGGAGAACGTGAATTTCGACCATTGTTTGGTTGTTTTCTCCGGTCGAAAAGGTATCGGATCTTCTCACGGGAATTGTCGTATTGCGGGGAATTAATTTTTTCATTACGCCGCCGACTGTTTCCAATCCCAAAGATAATGGAGTCACATCTAATAACAGGATATCTTTAAATTCTCCTGCTAAAATTCCTGCTTGAACTGCTGCACCAACGGCGACAACTTCATCAGGATTGATGTTTTGATTGGGTTGGCGATCGATAATACTAGCAACCAAATCTTGTACCATTGGCATTCGCGTTCCACCACCAACAAGTACCACTTCATCGATATCTTCCGGCAACATATTGGCATCAGCCAAAGCCCGTTTTACAGGTCTACGGAGACGGCTAACTAAATCAGTACATAAGCCTTCAAATTGCGATCGCGTTAACCGAGTTTCCAAATGTACCGGACCCTCTTGAGTTGCCGCAATAAATGGTAAATTGATTTCAGTAACGCTCACACCAGAAAGCTCAATTTTTGCCTTTTCTGCTGCTTCCATTAATCTTTGCAGAGATTGGCGATCGCGTCTTAAATCAATCCCTTCCTGTTCCAAAAATTGTTCCGCCAACCAATCAACAATCTTACTATCAAAATCATTCCCCCCCAACTGAGTATCGCCGCTAGTCGCCTTGACCTCAAAAACACTATCACCAACTTCTAAAATCGACACATCAAAAGTGCCACCACCCAAATCAAACACCAAAATAGTTTGATTGTCCCGCTTATCTAAACCATAAGCCAAAGCCGCAGCCGTAGGCTCATTAAGAATGCGCTTAACCTCTAAACCTGCAATTCTCCCTGCGTCTCTTGTCGCTTGCCGTTGCGAATCGTTAAAATATGCCGGAACCGTAATTACCGCCCCTGTAACTGGCTGTCCCAAGTAACGACTGGCTTCATCCGCCAACTTCTTGAGCACCATTGCCGAAACTTCTTCAGGTGCAAAATCCTTAGTCAGACGGGGACACTTAATTTTAATATTTCCCAGTTCATCCTTGCGAATCGTATAAGGCACTCGCTTCGACTCTGGGCTAGTTTCCGTATACTTACGCCCGATAAATCGTTTTACCCCATAAAACGTATTTTGCGGGTTAAGCACCGCTTGTCGCCGCGCCATTTGCCCTACCAGACGTTCCCCATCCTTGTTAAAGCCAACTACAGAGGGAGTAGTCCGCATTCCTTCGGCATTGGCAATTACCAAGGGTTTGCCACCCTCCATCACAGCTACCACTGAGTTTGTTGTACCCAAGTCAATGCCGACTACCTTTCCCATGCGTTACTGTTCTCCTCGCCTCTATTAAATAATGTTGAGAACTATTGCTGAAATCATTCTATCTCGACAAGGGCAGATACATCGGGCAAAGGTAGGGGCGCACCTATGTGTGCGCCCTGACTTTTGTGTGCTTTGGCGATCGCTATATGATTTTCACATCTAGGTGTAGCATCTACCGATGATTGATCACGATCGTTTATTCAAAGAACTACTAACAACCTTCTTTTTCCAGTTCATCGAGTTATTTTTCCCCGAAGTTGCAGCATATCTGGAACGTGACTCCCTAACTTTTCTGGATAAGGAGATTTTCACCGATGTTACCGCAGGTGAACAATACGAAGCCGACTTAGTGGCAAAAGTAAGATTTCGAGGTGAAGAATCATTTTTCTTGATTCACACCGAACACCAATCAGAAGCAAGAGGCGACTTCAGTAAAAGAATGTTTCGCTACTTTGCTCGATTGTACGAAAAACACGGTTTGCCAGTTTATCCCATTGCCCTATTTTCCTACGACATACCCCAACGCCCAGAACCAACCTTTCACCGAGTTGATTTCCCCGACTTCCGGGTGTTGGAATTTAATTATCGGGTAATTCAGCTAAATCGCCTCAATTGGCGAGACTTTCTGCGTTACCAAAATCCGGTAGCTAGTGCGCTGATGGCAAAAATGAAAATAGCGCCAGAAGATAGACCTAGAGTAAAAGCTGAATGTCTGCGCTTAATGGCTACATTAAGGCTAGATAGAGCAAGAATGAAACTAATTTCCGGGTTTGTTGACACTTATCTACGTCTTAATGCAGAGGAGGAAACGATTTTCCGAACAGAAATTAATAAAATTGAACCATCTGATAGAGAGGAAGTTATGGAAATAGTCACCAGTTGGGAACTACGAGGAATAGAGCAAGGACGACAGCGAGAAGCTTTGTCCTTTGTTCTGCGCCTGCTTAACCGTCGTCTTGGCGAAATTGCTCCTAATTTAGAGGAAAGAATTCGCAGTTTATCTGTTGAGAAATTGGAGGAGTTGGGTGAGGCTTTATTAGATTTTTCTAATGTTGCCGATTTAGTTGATTGGTTGGAAAATCAGACAACTCCGTAGCAGAATCAATTGGGAAAAATCATCAAAATTGAGGCAAATTAATGAATCAGCACAATTAGTAGGGTGCGTCAGATGCTCAAACCCTGATGCCGTCGATCGGATTTATGCTAGTAGAGCATCTAGGTGTCACATCTACCGATGATTGATCACGATCGTTTATTCAAAGAACTAC
>JBAVZX010000660.1:0-1611 GCA_049589015.1 Phormidium sp.
AGACTTTGCCTTCTTCAGCGTATTTAGCGGCTAACTTGACCAATTCCTTACGCCGATCGCTTGTCAGTGGCGGAATATTCAAGCGAATTATGGAACCGTCATTGCTCGGAGTCAAGCCAATATCTGACAGAGAAATAGCCTTTTCGATCAGATTTAAACTAGTGCGATCGAAAGGTTGAATAGTAATCGTACTAGCATCAGGAGTATTGATACTCGCCAAAGATTTTAAAGCTGTTGGTGCGCCGTAATATTCCACCATCACTTTATCCAACAGTGAAACATTAGCGCGTCCGGTGCGGATGGTGTTGAAAGAACGTTGAGTTGCTTCAAAAGCCTTGATCATGTGGTCTTCAACTTCAGGTAACTTCATATAATCCTCCCACAATGGTACCGATCTTTTCTCCCATGACAGCCCGACGAATATTTCCCCGAACTCCCAGGTCAAATACAATAATCGGAATATTGTTTTCTTTACAAAGAGCGATCGCAGTACTATCCATCACTCGTAGATCTTGAGTCAAAACGTGAGCGTAGTTCAAACTATGATACCGACGAGCTTGCGGATTGACATGGGGATCGCAATCATAAATCCCATCAACTTTGGTAGCTTTAAAGATCACATCAGCACTGATTTCCGCTGCTCTTAAAGCAGCTGTGGTATCAGTAGTGAAGAAAGGATTTCCCGAACCAGCACCAAAAATCACCACTCGTCCTTTTTCCAAGTGACGAATAGCGCGTCTGCGGATGTAAGGTTCTGCGACTTCCTGCATCGCGATCGCACTTTGTACTCGCGTTGGCACATTAATCTGTTCCAAAGCATCCTGCAAAGTCATCGCATTCATCACCGTAGCAATCATGCCAATATAATCTGCTGTGGCCCGATCCATGCCACGCGCCGCCCCTTTCACGCCTCGAAAGATGTTGCCACCACCGACGACAATTGCCACTTGTACGCCTGTACTGACTACTTCTGCCACTTCAGAGGCGATTTCCTGAACGACTTGGGGATCGATACCATAACCGAGATCGCCCATGAGGGCTTCACCGCTCAGCTTCAGTAAAATTCGCTGGTATCCTGTACCCATGAAATGACTTATTGTTGCAGTTAAAAATAGTATCCAACTAAAGATAACAGTACAAGTGACATTTTGTGTGTTAACTCTCCATCTGATTGAGCAACCAAATATGAAGCTATATCAAAATAGAGAGAGGTTGATTAAATAGCCAAATTCTTGCTCATTACTCATCAAACTTGTCTAAGTTGAGGAAGTTTTCCCGGATTGACAACACAGGTAGTCTGCTTGTAATCTATGAGTTATGCCGAAAACCAAGGCCCAAAACAATCTGGTTTGTAAACCACAGTCGATTCAAAACTAGCCAGCCTGTAAAAAGGTCGAACGGGAATCCATGATTCGTTAAATAGGCCGAAAATAGTGGATGAACAATGGCTAAAAGCTTCAGTATTTTCATTTCAACAGAGAAGTAGGGTGGGCTACACCCGAATTTACGCCTGTGGACAAGAAGATGCCGACATCCTTGGATGAAGCAGGAAACAGACTCTCTAGAATCAGTTGATTCTAGTTAAATGGTGAGACTTGAATAAGTTTAGCC
>JBAVZX010000661.1:0-3966 GCA_049589015.1 Phormidium sp.
AACTTACTCTTAAACCAATTTCCCCTGTTACTTCCGTAAATTTTAGGGCGTTAGTTAATAGGTGAACTAGCATTTGTCGCAGACGCATTTCATCCGCCACCAAGGTATTTAATCTCGGTTCAATTGATAAGAGAAACTTAGTTTCTGGTTCCGAATAATTCAAGTCATCAGGATCGGCACTTTTTCTGCCTAAATGAATTTGGCGGGACTGCTGATAGGCTCGATCGCACACCGCCTGAATATCCACTGGTGCTAACATTAATTCTAGCTGTCCAGTTTCCATCCGAGTTAAATCTAAAATATCATTAACTATAATCATTAAATGACGACCACTCTGATGGATTAATCTTGTATAACGCGCTTGGCGATCGTTCAATTCTCCTAATACTTGATCCTTCAACAAACTCGACAAACCTAAAATTGCTGTTAACGGGGTTTTTAATTCATGACTAATACAAGCTAAAAACTCATCTTTCAACCGATTTAATTGCATTAAATCCGCATTTTTCGCCGCCAACTCCTTAGCTACTTGGTGCGACTCAGTAACATCCTGCGCCAACACTAACCACAAATCATTTCCTGATAAATTTTTCGGTGATGCTGGAATTATATTATCTACTGTTTCTCCCAACATATTTCTCGAAATTAAACTAGCTAACCGAAACTCATCTGGTTGCGAAAAATCAATAGATAAATTTGTTTCTCTCACCGACAAATCTGGGTTATATAAAACATTACCTAAAGGTATTTTGACAAACTGCCAAACTCTTTCTGTCCCATTTTGCATCGGACAAACACAAGTGCAGCTATCGGGATTATTCCCCACTTGGCATAACTTAGGTAAAGAAACAGGTGTGGCAAATCTTTCTTGGTCGTTATCTTTCCAATTACTTGCTTTCTCCTGGCAATAATGAACTTCGTTTTGCAATCTGCCATGTTCTTCCGATGGCAAAAATTCTAATAATTCCGCAATTTCTTTTCGCAGCCAATCAGCATCTTGCAGGGAATCAAAATATTGCCGCCAAGCGAAATTTTGTTTCACTGATTGACCACTACCAGTTTGCAACATTAACGGCAAAGGTAGCCTTTCTAAAAGTTGAATTAAGGAATTCAGCGTAGCTACTTCATCAGGTAAATTTTGGTGATTTTTCAGTGCTACTTTGGTAAAGTTAACTGATTCCTCATTTAATTGCTGCGCCGATGAATCAGTCGCAATGAATTCTAACAACCCTTGAATATCCAATAGTCCTAAAAATTTACCAGACAAATTCACTAAACCCAAATCTTGAGTTTTACCTAACCGGGAAATTTCATTTCGGAGATAAGGCCAAAATTCCCGCAAACTAAATTCAGCAGGTAAAGTAGTCAATGGGGTGATGACTGATACATCCAATTCTGATAAAGGCTTGACTAAACTTGATTTACTTCCTGTGCCAGAATAACGAGAGGACACAGCTTTTCCCTGAGTTTCCAGTTTTTCAGCAGTGGTTGGCGAAGCATCTGGGGATTTTTTTCCCTTTCTTTCTCGCAGGTAAGGCAGTAAACTATACAAATGCAATACTCCCAAAGGAGCATCTTGTTCACTCACTACCACAATGCGATCGCACTTTTTCTGCTGGAAAATATCCAGGATATTCCCCAAAAAAGTACTCAGAGTACAACTGGGAACAAAAGCGATAAATTCTTTTACATCTGGGCTTGGCATAGCGTAAGCTTTCTCGCTGACCTGGTAAAACAGCTGGAATTGCCTCCCTCACTCAATTTCTGTGGTTAGTTTCTCTATTCCCTATTCAATGGCTACAGTGAGGGTAGGCGATGCCTCTAGTTTAGAGTGGAAGCAAAACTGTAGCCTGGGTAAAGTGAATCAGTATAGTTAAGCACGTTTTTATCGAGCCTATATCAATTATGACCCCAGGGTTAAAATTACTTATGTCTGGGCAATGACAATTAATGACAATTCAACAAATGTTAGCTTAATGTTAAATATTGTGTTGAATTATTCACACAAGCGCCCTCCTGAATCCAGGACGGCATTATACAACGATTCTACCTTTATAACGCAAAACAAGAGTGCGATTGTCACTTACTATCTGTACATTACTTGAATCTGAAACTCTGGCCCGAACGCTCCAGCATTATTTGAGCGACGAACGCTATGTGCTGACTCGATATCAATCACCAGCGGAGTTTTTACAATTTGTTGAACAGGAAAAGCAAATCTTAGATTGCCTGATTTTAGAGGATAGCCCTGATTTACTGCTATTGGTTAATCAACTATACGCACAGGGAACACTTCTCCCATTAGTCATCTTAAAGCCAGATTCCCCAGCCACAGAGAATAGTTCTCTTCCCCAGCCATCACCGGAATCACCCGATAATCACCAAAGTAACGAAAACCAAGAAACCACAATTGCCGACTCGCCAAAAAGTCCACCCAAAGAGCTAACATCAGGAGAAGGGAGCATTTTTTATCATGCTGCTGCTGTCGATGTCTACTACAGCCAACTTAGCCACATAACTCATTATATTAATGAGGCGATCGCTAACTTCCTAAAGCTCTCTTCTGTAGCCCCTTGGTGTAAAACTAACTCCGATGCTGACACCATCCCAGAGGAAGAAAACGTTTTGCTTCAGCAGCAGCGCCGACTAGCTGAGAAACTGAAGGAACGATTAGGATACTTAGGTGTGTATTACAAGCGAAACCCCCAAAACTTTTTCCGCAACCTTCCTTCGGCAGAAAGACAAGAGTTCATCACCAACCTCAAATCCGCATATCGGCATATCGTTTTGGAATACTTTCTCGGAAATAACAATCTCAATCAAAAAATTGATGAATTCGTAAATGTAGCTTTCTTTGCAGATATTTCTGTCACTTATATCGTAGAGATTCACATGGAGTTGATGGATGAAATTTCTAAACAACTAAAACTCGAAGGACGCGGCGATGAAATTCTCCTAGATTACCGCCTCACCTTAATCGATATCATCGCTCATCTTTGTGAAATGTATCGACGATCCTTACCAAAAGACTCTTGAAAACCCCCTTGTTTAAGTTTAGTCTATACCTCGTAACATTCTAATCAAAACCTGATTTATGAATCCTCTCAAAAAAACCTACATTCTCAAACTCTATGTTGCCGGAAATACCCCTAACTCCGTCAGGGCTTTAAAAACACTAAAAAATATTCTCGAAGAAGAGTTTCAAGGTGTCTACGCGCTGAAAGTTATTGATGTATTAAAAAATCCTCAACTAGCAGAAGAAGATAAAATTTTAGCCACTCCTACCCTCGCTAAAATCCTCCCACCCCCAGTACGAAAAATCATTGGCGACCTTTCCGATCGAGAAAAAGTATTAATTGGCTTAGATTTACTTTATGAAGAACTGCGAGAAGAAGAACAATTAGAACTATAGAGTACATCAGTTCAACTCCATAGACCGTTTTATGGTAAGCTATATACCGCCATTGGTTTATAGTAATAATTTTTATCTCTTACGAGCCAAACAATGAGTAAAAGTAGTCCGAATAAACAGCCGAATCGAGCGAAAATAGGAGTCGAAAAAATCCGTACCCTGATCGAGGGATTTGATGATATAAGTCATGGAGGTTTACCAGTCGGGAGAACTACATTAGTCAGCGGTACATCAGGTACTGGTAAAACCTTACTCGCAATTCAATTTCTCTATCATGGCATCATTAATTTTGATGAAGCAGGCGTATTTGTTACCTTTGAAGAATCACCAACAGATATTATTAAAAACGCCTCCAGTTTTGGTTGGGATTTACAACACCTAATCGATGAAGGGAAATTATTTATTTTAGATGCTTCTCCCGATCCAGAAGGACAAGATGTAGTCGGCAGCTTTGACCTTTCCGCCTTAATTGAAAGACTACAATATGCTATTCGTAAATATAAAGCTAGAAGAGTTTCTATTGATTCCGTAACCGCCGTATTTCAACAATATGA
>JBAVZX010000662.1:0-1758 GCA_049589015.1 Phormidium sp.
ATGTCTCAGCAGCACAACCTACTACCCCGGCAGTTCCTGCAATTGCTAATAGCCAATTTGAACAAATATTTAATGATATTCAGCAGCTAGAATTAGCAGGCAGACAAATGGAATATTTGAGAAATAATGGAGACTTGGCACAGTGCGGTAGCAAGATGCGAGAATACCAAAAGCAAGCCGAAAATTTAGTTGATAAAACTAAATATCTACCCCATGAATATATTGCATTAGGTTCAGCAGCCGGAAGTTTATGGATGTGCGTTTCTTGTTCATCTTCTGCTCAAGACTCCTGCGACAGGGTAGCCGATGATCTCAATTACTACAAATTGATAATGAGTGAAGAGTAATAAAACAACTAGATAAGCACAAGTTCTTGCATCATCATTAATTTGTTTTTGCAAAGATGAGAAGCAAAATAGAAACCAGGTTTTTCAAAAAACTCTGGTTTCTATGCTGAAGTGAGATTGTTTTATTTAAAACTATAATTGACAAAAATTTTTCCTGATGATTAAGAAAGGTTTAAGAAAAATCCAATCACTTGTCGAAGTCAAGCAACAAAATTTTTTAGAGGCATGGCATGAATATCTTGACGATTCAAACTGACATCCGTGTAAACAATGTTCTAATCCATGAAGATTCTTTCAGTGTTGAATTAATGGATGGACGAATTATTACAGTTCCGTTAGTTTGGTTTCCCCGACTTTTAAAAGCTACTCCCGAACAGTTACAAAAATGGGAAATTTGTGGCGGTGGTTATGGGATTCATTGGGAAGAGATAGATGAAGATATTAGTACCGAAGGATTATTACGTGGCGCTGCTGCACCTCGTAAACAAAGGCAACAGTTAGTATAAATTAGCAGTTAGACGTAGGGTAAGCAAACCCAGTCACTAGCCGCAACTAAATCTTGCACCAAAGTTTTCACCCGCCTGCGATTTGAATCGCAGGCTAATAGCGAAAGTCCGTTAAAACGGACTAATATTTTTTTCCAATCTATTTGTAGGGGCGGGTTTAGCAAACATCTTTGATTTCCAACAGATCACCTAAAAACAAAACCCTCTCCTACTTCCGCTATTAGCCCGAAAATTGATTTCCGGGCGGGTGTAAAACAAATCCAAGATGTTAGGTGTAAGGTGCGTCAGACAATAAAATTATGACTTTAATCTTTCCCTTAAAACTCTGACGCACCCTACAGATTAATTCAAATTAGCAATAGATTGTCGCACTTGCTCAATATCTAATTGTAAAACATCGGCAATTTCTTCAACAGAAAAACCTTTTCCTAATAAGCGAGGAATTGTTTGCAATTTTCCTTCAATGATTCCTTCAACAATTCCTTCCAGCTTTAATTCTTGAGCAAATCGGGTGTTTCTCAAATCATCAAAGCCAAACATAGCTTCTAACTCCTGACGACTCATTTGGGGTATCTTAGGCGACAACTCCAAGATGTTAGGTGTAAGGTGCGTCAGACAAGAGAAATAATGATTTTAACTCTTCCCTTAAAACTCTGACGCACCCTACAGATTAATTCAAATTAGCAATAGCTTGTCGCACTTGCTCAATATCTAATTGTAAAACATCGGCAATTTCTTCAACAGAAAAACCTTTTGCTAATAAGCGAGGAATTGTTTGCAATTTACCTTCAACAATTCCTTCTACTTTACCTCTTTCTTCCCCAATTTTTGCGCCTTCTTTAATCAATTCTTGAGCAAACCGGGTGTTTCTCAAATCATCAACGCCAAACATAGCTTCTAACTCC
>JBAVZX010000663.1:0-1683 GCA_049589015.1 Phormidium sp.
CGGTAGGGCATACCGAAATTAACGCTTGTGGAGAGACGATCCTCTACTTAAACCTGGCAACAGTGCTTAAGCAAGGTCACTCGTTGAATCAAGAATCGAGCGTGTCTTTAGACCTGAGAGTGTCAAAAGCTAGCACCCAATTACCACCAACGCATGATTGTTTATATTATCAATGCCAGAGCAAAATCTCTTTCTTCCCCAACCTACAAATGACGGTTCTTTTACCTTCTTTTCCCCCGAATTTGGGGAAACCTTTCACAGCCAAAGTGGAGCCATTCAAGAAGCCGAAGCCAAATTTGTCCAACCTTTACAGTTAAAACAGCAAGCACAAAAACCCAAATTACAATTATTAGACATTTGTTATGGTTTAGGGTATAATACTGCAGCAGCACTAAAAGCGATTTGGGAAATCAATCCCGATTGTCAAATAGAATTATTCGCCTTGGAATTAGATGCCACAGTCCCAGCAGCAGCTTTAGCTCATCACTTGATGGATAATTGGCCTGAATCTATTCCCGAAATTCTCAGTCAACTGAGCAGCGATCGCCAAATCCAAACTAACAACCTCAAAGCTAAGTTATTGATTGGTGATGCACGTTCCACCATTCAACAACTACCCGCCAACTGGCAAGCAGACGCAATTTTCCTCGATCCCTTTTCCCCGCCCAATTGTCCCCAACTTTGGACAGTGGAATTTTTAGGAGAAGTAGCTAAACACCTAAAGCCAGAAGGTAAACTAGCCACCTATTCCTGTGCCGCTGCCGTCAGGACTGCGCTGTTAGCCGCTAAGTTAAAAATTGGGGCAACTACACCTGTAGGGAGAAAATCACCAGGGACGATCGCCAGCTTTAGCCCCACAGACTTACCCCCCCTATCCCAGCAAGAACAAGAACACTTGCAAACTCGCGCCGCCATTCCCTACCGAGATCCGAATTTATCCGATCGAGCAAATGTAATTTTGCACCGTCGCCACTTAGAACAACAAACTTCCTCCCTAGAACCCACCTCCCACTGGAAAAAACGCTGGCTAATCGCTTAAGCTAGATATTGGTAACGTCAAAGCTGCGATCCCCAAGCCGCAAAAATAGGTGACTAAAATCACAAAACCTAAAGTTTTGTCTCACTGCTAAAAATCGAGAGATAAATTTTCCTATAGTTAGTATTGATGATGATCCCCAGATCTGGGGAAAATCTTCTTTAGTTGCCATTTGAGTAAATCGTAACTTGCTCTTAAATAGAAAGTAAGTGATAAAAAAATCTCATTTTACGTAATCTTTACCAATTTAGGAAGGCGAAAGTGGCCGTGAGTCCTCGTTTTGATCTAGCTGTTGATTCATTCGGTGTAGCCAGTGCCTTAGACACCTCATCGACAAAAGAGAGTGGCTTTAATTTGGATCAGCCAAAAATCCTCGTTGTCGATGATCATGCCGCTAGTCGCATGACAGCAGCAGCCCTTCTCGCCGTAGAAGGCTACGAAGTACTGGAAGCAGAAAATGGCCCAGCAGCATTAATTACAGTGGTAGAAAGCCAACCCGATGTAATTTTGCTGGATGTCATGATGCCAGGAATGGATGGGTTCGAGGTTTGTTATAAGTTAAAACAAGACGAACAAACTCGACTAGTGCCAGTAATTTTTATTACGGCACTCAACGATCGGCGATCGCGCATCCGCGGCATAGAAGC
>JBAVZX010000664.1:0-6275 GCA_049589015.1 Phormidium sp.
AGACTACACACTAACAGATGGGTAACGTTGGTTTTTAATTAGCATTTTTACACCACCTTTAATCCTAATAGATTAGCTATCCATTGAAATAATTGGAAAATTCCGGGAGTTTTTGGACTTGGAGGTAGTTTCATGGCAAGTTTTTGTTTCAGGATTTCTGTTTATGACTGTCACAAAACTAAGTTAACAAATTTACAAACTGCGTGATGCCAATCAGAAATAAAGAACTTAAGAGAGAAAATGTTAGACTGTTGATCATAATTACCAATCTTAATTAGTTTAGGAGCGCAAGGAGATCTTGATGAGTGACAACAGAGAACTCGTCCCCATTGAGCAAGGCATGGAAATATTAAATCGCCGTGCAGGGTCTTACAATGTGGTAACGATTAGTCGAATCAAAGGATCTCTCAACAAAGAAATTGTTAGACAAGCTTTAGACCTTCTCCAACTTCGTCACCCTCGTCTTAATTCTCATATTGTCGGTGAGTTAGATAGCCTCCGCTTTGAAACTGAAGGGACTGAAAAAATTCCTTTGCGCCTTGCAAACAAATTCCAAAAGAAACAATGGCAAGAAGTCATTATCGAAGAGATGAATCAGAAAATTGATAGCAGTAAAGTTCTCCTGCGATCTGTACTCATTACTATTGAAAATGAAAAAGATACGAATTATTTTTTGACAACAACACACCATGCAATAACAGACGGGTTATCAAGTATCCAACTGCATTCAGAAATTTTGACTTACTGCCAGAAAATTGCATCGGGCGATCGAATTACTGAAGTAAAAACCTTGCCTGTGCTTCCATCTCCAGACGACTTACTACCGGAATCAATGAAAGGTTTTAGAGGTAAGATTAAAGGCTTATCATTTTTATTGAGGCTCAAATTTCAACAGCTAAAAAACCGACCAGAAACTTTGGGTTTCCAGAAATGCGTACCTATTGAATTACGTCGTTGCGGCATGATTTACAGGCAGCTAGATGAAGAATTTACCCAACAAATTTTAAATTGTTGTAGGCAGGAAAAGACAACAATGCAAGGTGCTTTGTGTGCTGCTATGATGTTCGCAGCGGCGAAAAAAATTACGGCTTTTCAGAAAAGAGATGTCCGGGTAAGCTGTCACTCTTTTGTTGATTTGCGGAAACGTTTAAAACCAGTTATCAGCAATGAAAACATAAGTATACTGTTTTCTTCTTTGACTTCAATTCATACCCTTAGCCCGAATACATCCTTTTGGGAATTAGCGCGAGATGTGAGACAACAGCTTGAGGATGGGTTAAAGCGCAACGATATCTTCAGTCTAGTTTTGATGTCTAGGAAAATTATTGAGTCTCTTCTCTCTCGCCCCAATGAAGTACCTGTAACGGTTGCTGTCACTAACGTTGGTCAAGTCAATATCCCCACAGTTTACGGTACCTTTAAACTAGAAGAAATCAGCTATGTTCCAGCGCAGGCGGCATTTGGGGGTGTTCTTGCTGCTGCTGTCACAACCTTTGAGGGAAAAATGCTGTTGAATTTCATGTTTTCTGAGCCTTCCATTAGTAGGGATACTATGGAAACTCTTGTCAACAACGTAATTTCTTGTTTGGTAGAGGTTTGCAAGGAAAAGGTTTCGATCGCTTTGGGATAAAGCCATATAGATTTTAGATAGTAATTCAATCTAAAATCTATAAATTCTGGTTTTTTTTGCATTAGTAGCGATCGCAATTATGCAACAGAGTTGGAATTTCCGATGATCTATCTTCGCCAACTCTGCTACGCAACTCTTAACTACTAACAGCCTCTAAAGTCCGAGATTTCACTTTTCGCTCACCCTTAACTAACAACTGAACACTGCGATTAGGTGCAGTTACTAAACCCCGACGTGCAGCTTTAATCTCAGTATTATCAGCTAATTCAAAATCAAACTGCGAAAGCATTTTTGCTAACACCATTTTCATTTCAAATTGAGCAAAGGCAAACCCAATGCAGCGACGTGCGCCACCACCAAAAGGCAAAAATTCATAAGGAGAAAACTGCCGTTCTAAAAATCTTTCTGGTTTAAACTTTTCCGGTTCAGGATATAAATCCTCACGCCGATGAGTTAGATAAATTGAACCTAATAAAACTGTCCCTGGTTGCAAATCGTAACCTGCTAAATTTACAGGTTCTTGCACCACTCTAGGAAAAGTTAGCATTGCTACCGGATAAATTCGCAGAGTTTCGCAGCAAACTGCATTGAGATAAGGTAATTTTAAAATAGCATTGGAGTCTGGATTATCGCCCAAAGTATCCAATTCTGCTAATAATTTTGATCGCACTTCTGGGAATTTGTGAATCCAGTATAATGCCCAAGCTAAAGAAGTTGCAGTAGTTTCATGTCCTGCTAGCAAAAGAGCCATTAACTCATCATGCAATTCTTCATCAGTCATCCCTTCTCCCGCCTCATCTTTTGCTGCCATTAGCAAGTTGAGAATATCTGTGCGCGATGGGTCGAAATTTGCTCGACGTTCCTGAATTTCGTCATAAATAAGTTTATCAACTTGTGCTTTGCGACGAAGGTATTTACCCCAAGGACTCCAAGCACCCAAATCTTTTTGCAAGAATGGAAAATAAATCATAGTCACACTCAAGGGAGAACTCGCTTCATCAATCATCTCGCCGAGAACTTTCTCCAACTGTTGAGCGCGTGGGCCATCATATAAGCCAAATACTGCTTGCATAATTACCCGCAATGTGATCGCTTGCGTCGAAGTCCGCGCACAAAAAGACTTGCCTACCTGCCAGCGAGTCATGATTTTCTCTGTCACTTCGGCAATTGTATCAGCGTAAGTTCGCATTCGATCGCCATGAAAAGGCGGCATCATCAACTGGCGCTGACGCTGGTGTTGCTTTCCACTGAGTCCAAAAATAGATAGCTTTCCCGTGAGAGGTTCAAAAATTTTGTTGATATCGCCTGGAGCGGTAAACTGTGTTGTTGTATCGTTGGTCAAAATCTGCTGAAGCGCCTTCGGGTTGCTAACATACACCAAAGGGTCAAATTCCGCACCCAGTCGCATAGTGAAGATGTCGCCGTAGCGTTTGGCGCACTCTTCCATATACTGCATAGGGCGAAAAATCCATTGGAGTGTTTGGACGAAGGTTGGACTTTGAGGGCCTTGTGGTTGTTTCATTGTCTCTGCTGCCTCTGATTTCTGCAAGTTCAACTAACTTAACTTAACTAATTTTTCTATAGGTTTCATTGGACTTAGTTATCTTTGTCACTTCTAATTCTCAAAATTTTACAACCTAAAAGTTGTAAAATTTTCCTTAAGTAAATCGAGTAAATTCGATCGCTCCTAATACTGATAAGGAACTCAGCATGACTGCAACTACGCCAAAAGCAACTTCAGCATTTCCCGATTTTTGTGAAGGTATTCAATATTTTGGGGAAGCGTTACCAAGTTTTGAAACTTATGGTAAAACTCCTGCTATTGCTGAGGGAAAAACAGCAATTTCCGATCCGAGTGATGCTAATGCAGTTTATCAAACTCTTTTGTTTGCTGATGCGTTGCGTTATTTAACTTTGCAAGTTACAGGTTCCAAAGCTTCTGGACACCCAGGCGGTTTTGCCAGTTCTGCGGAAGCTCATGCGTCGTTAATTATGCTGGGCTATAAGAATATTCTCACAGAAGTTGGACACCACGCCCCAGGTTTTTATAGTTCGATGTTTCTCGATCGCTCTTTAGAAGACATGGGCATTTATAATGTGCAACAATTGCGCGATCGTTTCCGCGAAAAACACGGTCTTTTAGGACACCTTTCCGGTTATATTCCCGGCATTCTCGCACCTGCTGGCCCTTTGGGACAAGGGCAACATTTTGCAATGGCAGCGGCACTTTTGCACAGAGATAAACTTTTCCCCTTTACGATGGGTGATGGTGGCATGGGTGAACCTTACCCAATGAGCAGTATGGCACATTTCCACACTGCTTTTGGTGGAGTTACTAACTTTTTACCCGTGTTAATTTGGAATGGTTACAGTCAGGAACATCACAGTATGGTTTCCACGAAAACCAATGCCGAAATGTTGCAATATTGGCGCGGAAATGGTTTTGCGGAAGTCATTTTAATTGATGCGAAAGATTTTGACGATCAAAATCAACCTGGTGATTATATCGATAGCACCGCCTTTTCTTTTGAACAACGTTTAGCGTTTACCAAAGCAGTATTAGAAGGAGTTGATAAAGCTGCAAAATCTGCACTTAGCGGCAAATTAACTGTCTTTATTATCAAACAATTAAAAGGTGCAGGAGTTCACGCCAGAGGTGCAAAATCTCACAATCTTTATCCGAAAGATACTTTAGATGCACCACACATTGTTAACGCTTTGAAAGGTCGGGCTTTAACTGCCGAAAGTTGGGAATTAGTCAGAACAAATTGCGAACGTGCTGGTGGTGGTCCGGCGGCGAAAACTGCTGTTACCGAATTTGAATTACCATTGGCAGACTTAGGACAATTGCCGTTAGAAGAATATCCCGTTGGCAAAGATCCGAAAGTTTCGACTACTGCAATGGGTGCTTTGGTGGGTAAGGTTGGAGAGTGCGATCGCACATTTTTAGTCACCAATGCTGATGGTAACGAAGCATCAGGAATTGCCAACATTAACCAAGCATTAAAAATCATTCACCCCACAACAGATGACCTTTACAACCAATCACCAAACGGTCAAGTTTACGAACCGTTGAGTGAAGATGCTTGTGCAGGTTTGGCAGTTGGATTATCTTTAATGGGTGCGAGAACTCTCTGGTGTTCTTACGAATCTTTTGCCATCAATGGTTTACCAATTTGGCAAACTGTTACTCAAGCAATGGCGGAATTACGCCGGAAAACTCCTGCCACAATTACCTTATTTACTGCTGGTGCATTAGAGCAAGGACGCAACGGTTGGACACACCAACGCCCGGAAGTTGAAGCATATTTTGCGGCGATGATGCGGAACGGCAATGTGTTCCCATTATTCCCACCTGATGCTAACAGTATTCAAGCCTGTTATGAGTGGGCTTTAACGACAAAAAACAAGGGAATTGTAATTACTGCAAGTAAATCACCTTTACCAATTCGCACTACTTTTGAGCAAACTCGCCAAGGTTTAAAAGATGGCGCAGTCGTGTTGCATGAAGTTGCAGGTGGTAAGAAAGTTGTGTTTGCAGTTGTGGGCGATATGACATTAATGCCTGTGTTTGAAGCCGCAACTTTCTTAGAAAATGAAGGTATTGGCGCGAAGATTGTTTCTATTATCAATCCCCGCCGTTTGTATCGTCCAACTGATGTGGCTTGGGATACTTGTTCTGAAGCAGATGGCGAATTTTTGAGCGATGAAAAATTTGGTGAAATGTTTGATGGAGATGCGTTAATTGGTGTAACTGGTGGCGCTTCGGGAATGTTAGAACCGATCATGTTACGCAGTAATTGTAAACGCGATACTTTCGCTTGGAAGCGGGGAGAAACTACCGCTTCTGCTGGTGAATTAATGGCGTTTAATGGGTTGACTGCGGAGGCGTTGACTAAGAGAGCGATCGAATTAGTTCATTAAGCTTTTTTGAGGTTTTGAACTGCCCCCGCCTGGGTTTCTGGGTGGGGGTTAACAGAGCAATTAATTGGAGTTAATTTCCCTACTTAGTATTTTAGTTTTACTTACTCAATAACATTAAGGAGTTTTTGATATGACTGTTAACGAGAGCAGAATCGAATTTATAAAGTCAACCATCAAAAAAATAGAGAATGGTATTGCAAAAGGTACATGGAAGTATACTTTTTCTATGAATAAGTTAACGAATTATGAATCAGGTTTAACAACTGATACTTATAGAGGAAAAGCAGTGAGTGGTAGTTACACTGTAGAGATGGAAGTAGAAAACACAGTAAATGCGGGTGATAGTTACAAATTTATAGTTAGAAATGCTGAAGAACTGTTAAGAGAGATAAAGGAAATTTTTTATGGTTTTTGTGGCGAGCCATATATAGATTATATAGATGAAAGCGGCATACCTATGTATGCGGTTTCCCCTGAAGCGACGACTGGGTATGATGCAGAAGAGAGAGATTTAATTAATGAATCTCTAGAAATTTTGGAAGAGGCTCAAAGAAGTTATCTAAAGATTCAAGAGGAAACCCAACTTAAAGAAGACTTAAAAATTTTAGACGAATTACCTGATTGACAAAATCAACCTGGGACTCAAGTCCCAGGCTAATAGCTAAAGTCCTCTATCATAAGACTAAATACTTAATATTCAAAAGCTTTCAGTCAATTTTAA
>JBAVZX010000665.1:0-4436 GCA_049589015.1 Phormidium sp.
CTTAGTTCCTAAATCGTAAAGTTCCCCATCTATTCCCCGAACTTGTCCGTAAAGAAAACCTCTCCCATCTCCTAAACCTGGATTATATTCACCAAATTGATAGCCATGATAACGCAAAGCTAAAAAAGGTCTAACAGCTTGAAATTGACCAAAAGCTTCAATAAAGTCTTCGTCGAAAACTTTTTCTGGATCTAAGCCAATTAGGGGTAGTAATTTGTCATTGCGAAATCGCAAAATATGCTGGGGAAATTCCGCTGCCGGAACGTGATCATAATAATCTTCACCCAAGTTTTCTAATGCTGGTTCGTATTTCAAATTTAAGAAAGGATTAGCACCATTCAATTTCATTTTATTTTCCCCAAAAAGAATCAACAATTAAGTTTGTAGTAATGACTTGAGTGATTTTAGGACTGAAGTTCTGACAACGAACTTAGTTGTTTATTTAAAATCTCAGATAAAAAAGAGGCTACTGTAAAAACTAGCCTCTTAAGATTACCATCATGAGTTTACCAGTTAGCTGAAATGTTTGCGTGCTAGTAGTTACCGACGGTTTTGGTTTGGGGTTTGGTTTTGCTGAATTTGGGCTTCTAACTTTTTCAGCTGTTCTGGAGTCAGAACGGATCTGATTTGCTGATTAGAAGCCTGTACAATTGTCCCAATGCGAGTTTTTTGATCTTGAGAAAGATTCAACTGTTGGAGAACTGGGGCAGTATTTTGACCAGAACGCATTGCTTCAGTGAGCATATTGCGTTGTTCTTTACTTAGCACCTGCTCAATTTTTTGTTGTCTATCGATCAGGATACTGCGGATTTTTTGTACCTGATCTTGACTCAAACCCAAGAAATCTTCAATAGACTGAGGTTGACTGTTTGCTGGAGGAGTGGTGTTTTGTCTAGGAGTTTGTTGTGCAAGCGCAACTTGAGAACCTATTGTAGCGAGGGCTACAACGCTAGCAAATAGGGAAACCAGCTTTGCGGAAGAAAAAGCCATTCAAAAAATCCTAAAAAAAAGAACAACAATGTGGTTTGATGAAAGAGAATAGTATCTATTCATCAACTTGGCTGACGCGACGCAGGTTTAGGATATCACTCATCTTTTTAATTTGAGTGAAAATGCGTTCTAATTGCTCATGATCGCGGATATCAATACCAAGGTCGATCACAGCTGGTCGGCCTTCGTAAGTCCTCACCTGAGCATTTCGGACGTTGATGTTATTATCTGTCAAGCGGGACAGAATATCTTTGAACACTCCGACGCGATCTAGCACTTCTATTTGGATATTAACTGGATAGGTCTGAGGACGACCAGTTTCCGTGTTATTTTGATTCCAGCTAACGGGTACGAGACGATCGCCTGGTACACTTTCCACATTGGGACAACCCTGCCTGTGGATCGAAATACCCCGATTGGCTCTAGTTACCACACCGAGAATCGGTTCACCAGGAATGGGATTGCAACACCCAGCTAGATAATAAAGCAATCCCTCAATACCAACAATTGGATAACAGGAACTAGTTTGATTGGACTTGCTAGTGTTGCTACCTGATACAGAACGTGACGGTGGGAGAGGTGGAGAAGTTTCCTCTATTGTTGGTTCAATTGGTTGCAGTGCCTTGACAGCTTCTCGCATCCGATTGACTACCAAATTCAGGGTGACTTCGCCGTAACCTAAAGCAGCTAGGAGATCATCGACGCTGTGATAGTTACATCGTTCCGCTACTGACTGCATTGGTTCAGATTTGATTACTGCTGAAAAGCCACTTTTGCCAAAATCCTTTTCTAGCAGTTCTCTTCCCCTGGCTATATTTTCATCTCGATGCGATCGCTTGTACCATTGCCGAATTCGGTTTTTGGCACCAGTGGTTACTACAAAGTTTAGCCAATCTAAACTCGGATGACTATTTTTCTGAGTAACAATATCAACGATATCGCCATTTTTCAAGGGCGTGTCTAACTGCACCATCCGACCATTCACTTTCGCACCATAACAATGATTTCCCACTTCTGTATGTATCCGATAAGCAAAATCTACAGTTGTCGCACCTTGGGGCAAAGAAATCACATCCCCTTTGGGAGTAAAAACGAAAACATCATCAAATTCTAAGTTATCTCTAACATTTTCCAGGTATTCTTCCGCATCTTTAAGTTCATTTTGCCATTCCAACAGTTGCCGCAACCAACTAAATTTCTCTTCATCAGCACTAATGCGACCCCGGTGAGATTTCCCGGTTTCTTTATATTTCCAATGTGCGGCAATCCCATACTCGGCGATGTGGTGCATTTCCAAAGTGCGGATTTGCACTTCTACAGGTCTACCAATTGGCCCGACCACAACTGTATGTAAAGATTGATAGCGGTTAGGTTTTGGTAAACCAATATAATCTTTAAACCGACCCGGAATCGGCGTAAAAGAATCATGAACCACAGCCAAAGAACGATAACATTCCTCGTTTGTCTCTACAATTAAACGAATTGCCGCTAAGTCATAGATTTCGTGGAATTCCTTTTGCTGCCGCTGCATTTTTTGGTAAATGCTGTAAAGATGTTTCGGACGACCACTAATATCTAATAACTTAATTGCAGCTTCAGCTAGTCCATCTCTGAGGACATCTTGGACTTTACCCAGTCTAGCTTCTCGATCGGTACGTTTTTCCGATACTAATTCCTGAACTTGGCGATAGAATTCTGGTTCTAAATATTTAAAGCATAAATCTTCTAATTCCCATTTAAATCTACCGATCCCCAGACGATTTGCTAAAGGAGCAAATATTTCTCTGGTTTCAGTGGCAATGCGACGGCGTTTTTCATCTGGCAGATGTTCTAAGGTTCGCATATTATGGAGGCGATCGGCTAACTTTACCACAATCACCCGAATATCCTTCGCCATCGCTACGAACATTCGTCGGATATTCTCTGCTTGTCTTTCGGTTTTGCTAGAAAAGTTATGAGAAAACTTGGAAAGTTTGGTGACACCTTCCACTAATCTCGCGACTTCTGCACCAAAACGCTGTTCGATTTCTTCTACTGTAACTTCTGTGTCTTCTACCACATCATGCAGAAAACCCGCTGCAATCATTGCACTACCGCCACCCAAGTCGCGCAACAACCCTGCGACAGCGACGGGATGACAAATATAAGGTTCTCCTGATTTGCGGTATTGACCTTCATGGAGTTGGTAAGCAAATTCAAAGGCACGACAGATTAAGCCTGTATCAGTGGTGGTACAAACTTCGGGGGTAGCACAATTGGCGGGGTTAGCACAATTAGCGGATAAACATTCCTGTAACCACTCAGGAATGACGCAATTGATGACGGGAGTGGGCGCGGCTGCGTTCATAATGTCGAACTTCAAATCTTAAGGATAAAGAGATTTCACCGAATTTGGTCAAATCAGCTGTGAGTAATTTTGTGTGAAGCGGGTTTATTACCCTTACCTTGGTGAAAATAGCATTCATCAAGGGCTCTACGTTAAGAATATTCTGATCTACAGGAATAAGAACTGCCCAAATCCTAAAACTTGGCTTAAGCTATCTCTCATCCCCAGTTAAATAACTCTCTAGATTTAGTGAAAACTTTCTTTACATAAGATTGTATCCTAACGATTTACCGAATGTTGCCTAATTCATTTCGCGATCGCTATCAGAAATTTTTCCTAGCTATCGAGCATTTCCAAAATCTGCTCAATGGCTACCCTTATATCTCACAATCCCCAGAAAACCAACAACCAGCAGCCATAAGCTCCAATAAACTGAATCTTAAAGCAGATTTCGCCCAATTACAGGCAGTTTTTACCGCAGAAATTGCTAATTTAAGTTGCGATGAACTAGATCCAGCCCTAGCCTCTCGCTTACAATCCTACCTAACCGAAATCAACAAGCAACTTCAACTATTAGGAATTGATGTCACTTTTTTACAAGCCTCTCGCCAACCAGCAACAACACAAACCAAAATAACCCAAATCCGCACCCGTCTCCAAACCCTAACAAACTACTGTCAAGCAATTTTAGATTTGAGATTGTAGCTTTTTGTCAGCATTGCTGGACTTAGGCCACCGTAGTAATATCAAAACTGGTTCAATATATGAAAACGTTTCCCAAAGGATAGAAAAACCGTGCAGTGTCCCAAAGATCAGCGTGTGACCTTGGTTGATGGTACTTTATCTGATAACTTAGCCGTTAAACATTGCCCAGATTGTCAAGGAAACTGGATTTCTGTAACTGACTACGAAGCATGGGTAGTATCTCAAGCTGAAAAATCCGCAGCACCCAAATTAACGGCAAGGTCTGTCATTGACCTGAATTTTGTTCCTTCTCCTCATGATAATCGCGCTGCACTATGTCCAGAATGTCAGCACTACTTAACCAGAGCGAAAGTTTTCTACAAAAGAGCTTTTTATGTAGAACGTTGTACCCATTGTGGCGGAATTTGGTGCGATC
>JBAVZX010000666.1:0-1814 GCA_049589015.1 Phormidium sp.
TTTTTGAGCAGTTTGGGCAATACTTAAAGCCTTCAAAGATAACACAGGAAATACACAAGGCATTAAGTTAAGAACTATCCCACCTATTAAAGCAAAAAATATCGCTTGCCAAACCGAAATATTGCTGGTTGTAGTTGCTGGTTTTGGTGGTGTTGGTGCTGTTGCACCAATTTTTGCTTGAATATTAAAAGCTTGAGTTGCTGATTGATTATCCAGCTTTTCTTGGATTACCAAAACCCCATCTACGCTAACAAGTTTGGGTTGATAACCTCTTTCTAAATTCAGAGTTAAACCATCTTTGGTAAAGTTGAGTTTTTGCGGTGCAGGATTATTAATTACTCCATCTTTGAAAGGAAAGAAACTTACTTCTTGAATTTGCCCAGCTTGTAATTCTGGAGCGTTTATTTTGACAGTTAAATTGGTATCATTTGCTGTAGCGGTAGTTTGCCAGGGTATAGGTTTAGGAATTGCTTGGCGAGTTTTAGCAAATGCTGTTATCCATCTTTCATCTTTGGCGGAACTTGTAGAAGTAATGGGTAAAGTTAAACTGATGTTAGAACTTTCGGGAATACAGTCTTTTTCACAAACTAACCAATCAGCTTTACCACGAAGTAAGACGGGTTTATTTGTTGGTAAATTCGCTGGGGGAGTGATTTGAGTTAATAGATAAACTTCGTTTTTGTAGCCGAAATTTACTAAGGGGCCAAAGGGGAATTTTTGAGGATAAGGCCATAATATTTTCCCAGCTTTAAATCCGGTTGGCAACTGCCAATTAATTTTAGTAATTGAACCCGAGTCGCCGGGGTTTTGCCAATAGGTGTGCCAACCTGGGCGAATTTTCATTTGTAGTGCTACCCAGAAAGGTTTTCCCGGTTGAATGGCTTTATTTTCGCTAATTAATTGGGTTTGGACGTTGTTAGTTTTGACTGGGTTAGTTGCTGCTAAAGCGTTGGGTATTCCTAGTAAATTCCCGACTAAGAACAAAGTTGTTGTGCAAAGAATCAGCCATTTTTGTATTCTATAGGTGATTGGTTTCATGAGGTAATGAGGAGTTGTTGGTTGTTCTAATTTACACAGATAAATGAAGATGAAACCGCAGAGACGCAGAGGACGCAGAGGAGTTTAGAGAATGAAACAAATTAATCAGGTGAGTAGTTGGTTGTTTTGGTTGAGTTTTTTCTTTGTTAGTACCCTATTTCTTGTAGTCATTCCTGAGATTATACAACCTCTATTCAGAGAATTTTTGGGATTGTCTGCTGAGAGTTTGCAACCTACGGGTGAGATTCCAATTAGTGTTCGTTATTTGTTTAAAAATAAGTTTTCTCCGGGTAGTGTGTCGGTGGGTGTTGCGGAGGGAAATTTAACTCCTGACTGTCGGGAAACTGCGATTTATCAAGGTCATATTGATCCGGGTAATTTTGCTGTGAATCGTGGTTTTTGTAGTTGGAATAAGTCTACTCAAATCTCGGTTGAGGAGGCGGATTTTTTGTGTTTAAATGCGTTGTTGAGACAGTCGGTTGTTACGGAGAATAATCTTTTTGATTTGGGGTTTAATCCTGGGGGTAATCGAAAAGCGATCGTCATGGGTACAGATTTATGGAATCAGTCTAATTCGGCGGGGCCAAAATTTGCGGAAAAGTTTAAAATTGCTGTCTTAGAAAAAGGTTTAATTGGGGAAAAAGCATATATTTGGGCAAGGGTAGAGAGTTTTCGTAATCCTCAAGGTGAATTAGATGCTAGCGGGTTGTTTGGCATTTGTAGACGGGAGGAATATTACAAAAAACAATTAGCGGGATTAGTTCTTTCTAGTGAAG
>JBAVZX010000667.1:0-5895 GCA_049589015.1 Phormidium sp.
CTTCTGTTTTATCGAGATTACCAGGGCCAGTACAACAAACGGGAGTCAGGGTAAATAAACAATCTAGCGGCTTTTTATTGGCGATCGGGATCTATGCTGAAAATAATCAATACAATGACTTATATCTGAGTAACTATGCCGATCTTTACATTACCGATGCTTTAAAAAGAATCAAAGGTGTTGCTGATGTCAGAATTTTTGGTGAACGTACTTATGCAATGCGTTTGTGGTTAGATCCTAATCGTTTAGCAAGTCGCAATTTAACTCCTCAAGATGTTGTAAATGCACTACGTCGCCAAAATTTGCAAGTCGGTGCAGGACAAATTGGACAACAACCTGCACCACCAGATCAACAGTATCAACTTGCTGTTCAAGCAATGGGAAGATTAGCCGATGCTAATGAATTTTCTGAGTTAGTAATTAAAACTGGTGAAGATGGCAGTTTAATTAAATTAAAAGATGTCGGTAGAGCCGAATTAGGAGCAGAAAATTACAGTTCAGTTTTGCGATTTGACGGACGTAGAGGGATTGGTTTAGGGATTAGCCAATTAACAGGTAGTAATGCTTTAACAGTGGCGCACGCTGTCAAAAAAACTATGGCAGAATTAGCGCCAAGTTTTCCTCCGGGAATTAAGTATGCAGTTGCTTACGATACCACTCTATTTATTGAAGCTGGAGCAGAAGAAGTTGTAATTTCTTTACTCATGGCGGTGGGTTTGGTAATCTTAATTATCTTCCTGTTTTTACAGGATTGGCGATCGACTCTAATTCCTAGTATTGCAATTCCAGTAGCTTTACTGGGGACTTTTATGTTTGTCAAATTACTAGGATTTAATATTAACACATTGACCTTATTTGGTCTGACTTTGGGTTCAGGTCTGGTGGTGGATGATGCGATCGTCATCGTCGAAGATGTCTCGCGCCGACTGCAAGAAAAAGATATTAACCCAATCGAAGCTGCCATTGAGTCAATGAATGAGTTAATGGGTGCAGTTATTGCCACTTCGCTAGTACTAATAGTCATGTTTGTGCCAGTGGCATTCTTCCCTGGTACCACTGGACAATTGTACAAACAATTTGCCTTGACGATCGCATTTGCCGTCACAATTTCCACCTTTAATGCTATTACTCTCACCCCAACCATTTCAGCTTTACTACTGAGAAAAAAACAATCACATGACCACTGGTTTTTCCGTCCTATTAATTGGGTAATTGAACAAATCAGAGCAGTTTATGGTTGGTTACTAGATATAGTAACCAAACTAAGGTACATTATTATCGTTCTGTTTGTCATGGCTTTAGCTGCTACTTATTGGTTGTTTACGATTGTCCCTGGAGGATTTCTTCCCCAAGAAGATCAAGGCTACTTTATTACTATAGTTCAAGGTCCTGAAGGAACTTCTCTAAGTTACACGGAAAAAGTCTTAGAACAAGCAGAAAATATTCTCAGAAAACAACCAGATGTAGTGAATGTATTTGCAGTTGGGGGATTTAGTTTTAGTGGAGCAACACCGAACAATGGCTTGATTTTTACAACTTTGAAACCTTGGGAAGAACGGAAAAGACCTGACCAATCAGCACAGGCAATTATTGGCAGTCTGTTCCCGCAATTAATCTCAATTAAAGAAGCAACAGTTATACCCTTTGCGCCACCAGCAATTCAAGGTTTAGGTAACTTTGGAGGGTTTGAATTCCAACTCCAAGATAAAAACAATGTTGGGTTTAGAGTGATGGAAGAAGTAATGGGTCAATTTTTAGGTAGAGCCAGCACTTATCCTGGTACTCCTAATAACCCAGCACCACCAACCTTAGTCGGTTTGCGCCCCAATTTCAATGGTAATACACCTCAGTTAGTTGTACAGGTCGATCGCGACAAAGCCAACGCTCTGCAAGTATCTTTAGAAGATATTTTTGGTACTTTGCAGACTTTCTTAGGCTCACAATATGTGAACGATTTTAATCAGTTTAACCGCAGTTACCGGGTGTATGTCCAAGCCGATCAACAATTTCGCTCAAATCCAGAAGACATCAATAAATTTTACGTGCGATCGGCAACTAACCAAATGGTTCCGCTGAGTAACTTAGTGAAAGTTACCCAAACAACAGCACCATCAGTTATCTCGCATTACAACTTATTGCGGTCTATAGAAATCAACGGATCGGGATCACCAGGAGTAAGTTCTGGAGAAGCAATTCAAGCTATGCAAAACATAGCCAAACAAGTCTTACCCCAAGGATTCAGTTATGAATGGTCTGGGTTGAGTTTAGAAGAAATACAAGCCGGAGGACAATCAATTTTAATCTTCGGTTTTGGATTTATTCTCGTATTTTTGGTGTTAGCAGCCCAGTACGAAAATTATATTGATCCATTCATTATCATGTTGAGTGTGCCTTTAGCAATTTTTGGCGCATTACTAGCAGTACTATCTAGAGGGTTTGCCAATGACATTTATACTCAAATTGGATTGTTAATGTTGATAGGTATGGCAAGTAAAAATGCTGTATTAATTGTCGAATTTTCTAACCAATTAAGAGAGCAAGGTGTACCAACTATCAGAGCAACGATCGAAGCTTCTCAACAACGGATGCGACCGATTTTAATGACAGCTTTATCTACGATTATTGGTACTTTACCATTGGCGATCGCCACAGGCGCAGGTGCAGCTGCACGTCAGTCTTTGGGTACAGCTGTTATTGGCGGAATGTGCATCGCTACAGTCTTAAGTTTGTTAGTAGTACCTGTGCTCTATATTATTGTGAAGAACATTGAAGATCTCTTCCGCAAAGGCACGCGCAAACCAACTGTAACCCCAGCCAAAAAACCCACTCAAATACCAAAAGCTCAGACTTTACTCTATTATCGTCATGGGGAAAATTTAGACGGGCATAATGGATCTAATGGTAATGGATCTCAGCCCCATGATGACTCTCAAATCACTCAGGAGCCTGGGAAAAGCGATCGGCATAATTCGCCATCAAACTAACTTCTGAACCTCAAAAGTCAAGAACTATAACTGTTCTTGACTTTTGACTTCTTCTGCTGCATCACCCCCTAATGCAGAAATTTGTCCAGATTTTCCCAAAAAAAGTCGATCGCCCAGCAAAAATTTCCTGATCTAACAACAAACTGAGGAAAGTCTACTAAATTGGCTATATTTCATCAACCGTTTGTTAAATATGACACATCAATACGTCACATTAATTATTGATTGAGTTATTGAACAGAAAATAACTGTAAATTAAAATCTTAATAGTCTACTTCTTACTTGGAGTAGCAAGCGTTGTAGAAACTTGGACTGGGAAATTATGGAAAACCTTATTTACATACATCTGGCAAGTTCCCAAGCGGAAAATGAGGATGCAAACTTTACCGCTAATTTAGAAGATGTCAAAGTTTTTCAGAGAGTAAACTGGAAAAATATAGGCAGAAGAGCTTGGATTCATTTACTTAGCTTGGCGATCGCAATCAGTAGCGTGGGAATTGCTACTAAGGCGATGGCGCAAATGTCCCAAGGTAGCAGAGGTGCAGAAGTAGCAGAACTTCAGACAAGATTACAAAAACTAGGTTACTTCGATCGCCGTCCTACCGGACACTTTGGCCAATTGACTAAAAATGCGGTGATTCGCTTCCAGCAAGATCAAGGCATAACGGCAAATGGGATCGTAGAAACCACAACTCTCTCCGCCTTAGAACAGAAACTTCAGGACAACACAACAGTAGCTCAAACCACTGCTGAACCGGAAACAGAAAAAACCGCAGAAATAGCGATCGACCCGAACAAACAACCAAATTTACGGCGCGGTACTACAGGCTCATCTGTCAAAGCCTTACAAAAACTTTTAACTGATGCAGGTGCTTACAGTGGTGCGATCAATGGTAAGTTCGATCTAGAAACCTCTGTCGCCGTGAAGCAATTTCAACGCTCTAGTCGCTTAATGGTTGATGGGATTGTCGGACGTAACACATGGACAGCTTTGGCTAAAGGCGGTAGTACTCAAGCACTAGATCCCACGTTTAACAATTCTCCTTTTACTAATGAATCCATAACTAATAGCTCTGACAAACCATTAACTAATCGCAGAACTGTAATTCAAGCTAGTCTACAACAAGGCGATCGCGGTCAGGAAGTGAAAGTTCTACAACAACGTCTCCAAGCTTTAGGATATTACAGCGGTAATACCACAGGCAACTTTGGCCCCCTAACTAAAGAAGCTGTAACTCGTTTCCAAAAACAAGCCGGACTCACAGCTAACGGAATTGTAGACAGCAGCACCAAAGCCGCTTTACTGACTCCACCTAGTATCCGCAACGTTTCTGTCTCCGAGATCCAAACTAGACTTAAAGAAAAAGGATTGTACACAGGGCCAATCAACGGCTCTTTCAACGACGAAACGAAGGCGGCACTCAAAGCAGAGCAAAAAGCATCAGGAGTCGCTGAAAATGATACTCTCATCCAGCCATAGTTATGGCTATTTTGCTGGGACAGCGGCTCTCAGACCAGAATGGCTGGGAGCCCCAGCAATACCGATGCCATTGAATAGTTAAAGGTTTTATAGACAAATATCTCACTTGTCTGAGACAACCCTTTGTGTTTAAATCGGTAGCAATGCCCGTTGGCAAGCAGGACAAATCGCATGAATAGTAAGTTGACAGTCAAGTAGCTGATATCCTTCTTTTTCTGCGGTTTTGGTTCCTATTTTCAAAATTGCATCATTTTTAAATTCCACAGTCTTATTACAACGCACGCAAATCAGGTGGTCGTGATGGTGGGGATAGGGCTGATTTAGTTCATAATGTTTATGTCCTTCGCCCAATTCCAACTCACGCAGGATACCCATTCTCGCCATTAATTTCAGACTGCGGTAAATCGTCGATAAGCTAATCGGTTCCCCTTGGCTTTCTAGTCGGTGATAAAGATCCTCAGCACTTAAATGATCGCCTCTGGGCAATTCTTGGAAAAGGTGTAAAATTGTTTCCCTCTGGGGAGTTAAACGCCAACCTCTTTCATTTAGCTCAGCTTTCAGTGAGGATGCTGTATAGACAGGCATGATCTCATTCTCAAGAAAGGTACAGTTATTGAAAATAATAGCTAATTAGCGATTGATTTTCAAGAAACTTAGACTATTGAGAATTTATGTTAATTATGCTGGGAATTTAGATTCCTCAGCTAATGGGGCGATCGATCGCAAACAAGACCAATTGCTTGGTAGCAGGGAAGGCCATCCTTGGCGCACAGCTTCAGGACAAACAGTATGAATCGTCAGTTGACAGTCCAATAAATGCAGTCCAGCTTTTTCGGTTTGTTTCAAGCCAACTTTCAAAATTGAATTGTCTTTAAATTCGATCGTTTTGTTGCATTGAATACAGACTAAATGATGATGATGATTAGGATAGGGCTGATTGATTTCGTAATGTTTGTGTCCTTCTGCTAGTTCCAATTCTCGCAGAATACCCATTCTTGCCATTAGCTTCAAGGTACGATAAATCGTGGATAAGCTGATTTTCTCACCTTGACCTTGTAGCAAAGAGTACAGTTCTTCCGCGCTCAAATGCTTTCCTTCGGGAAGGTCTTGAAAGACTTGCAGAATAGTTTGTCTTTGGGGAGTTAAACGCCAACCCTTTTCATTCAGTTCAGCTTTAAACGAGCCTGATGTGTAGCTACTCATATTATTAGAAAGCTTTCTTATATCAGGAAGGATACACAATATCGCAACTCATTTGCAAGTATTTTTACTTACTGATAAATAGTTTCTAAAAGAATCCTAAAAAATCAAGTTTATTGAGAAATATTATAGTTAAATAAGGAAGAAAAAGAGCTAAAACCTTTACCGAAAAACGTGAGTGAAAGCCCCTAGCTTTAGATATGGGGATGAAACGCACCTGGCGGTTTTAAC
>JBAVZX010000668.1:0-2040 GCA_049589015.1 Phormidium sp.
GGTTAACATTACATCGCGTGCGAATTAATGGTGATCTTAGTGTTGCTGCATTTACCCGAATGTTTCCTTGAGTAAAAGTGATTTTATCCCTGACGGAAGTTTCGAGTAACAGAAAGTGGTGGTGCTGAAATTTACACTTTTGTAGAATTTTTAGATTCTTTGGGTTTTCAAGTGAGAATTGTACCCAAAGAAAAGTAGTTACTCCCCATAACTCTGCCTGACTTCTTCCACAGTCAAACTAAGTGCTAAAGCTATTTGTTCCACACTCAACCCCATCGCTAACAACCTGGGAATAGCATCTCTACGGGCTTGTTCGGCACTTTCCGCCCTTTCTCGCTCTTGTTCGGCTCGTAGGTGTTCTAATTCGGCTCTTTCTGTACCTGTGAGCAACAAATTTCCTGAATCATCCCACCATCTTAACCAGATTTGAGTTTGATTTTGGTAGTTTCCTTCCCATAATCCTAACTCTACACCTAAAGGTGCGATCGCATAATGTCCCCGTTCATTAGGTTCGAGCAACTGATAAAATCCATCAATCAAACGATAAACTTCTAACTTGCTATTAGCAATTTCATAAATCCCATAGTAAGGAATTCGGATAATGCGTTCGTATACCCAAAATTTTCCCGGTTTACTAACTTCTCCAGAATAAGATAACGGGGTGCGATCGCGCTCTGGCGAACCATCCCCACTAGCAAATTCCAGCGCAATTAATGGTGCCATAAATTCTCGCCACAGCACGTAAGAACGCCGAATTTCACCATTTACTAAAGGTGGAACATTAGGCACGTAAAACCAATCAGGCGCTTCTGCTCCTTTTTCGGGAGGCTCAGTTTCTCGCCAATAAATACCACAATCTTGCCCGATCGCATATTGTCCATCAGGATGAAGTCGTTGTAAAATTGGGCCCAATGAATCTGTCAGAATAATGCTCTGGGGATGTTCTTGAAAATTTTTCCCAAATGTCCCATCTTCTTCCGGTAATTGACTGTGATCGGGAAAAGGCGGAGGTAAGCTGTTACGCATTTAAAAGTCATATTGTAGGGTGCGTCAGATTTAGATATTTTCCTTTCTATATAAGGCTTTACCGTCTGACGCACCCTACTCGTTAATAAGTGATTTAAATGCGTAACAGCTTAGTTCGAGATTAGTAAATATTTCAGTCATATATCAGTTGGGGACTGGGAATTACTGAAGAGATTTAATTAAGTTGGTAAATCTAATTTTTCCGTAGTTGTGGCTTTTTCTGCTGCTTTTTCGATCGCTGCTTTTTCCAAGGCTGCATTTTCTATGGCTGCGGTTGTTAGGGCTTCGTCTAAAGTTTTTCTGGCGGCTTCCGCTTCAGTGATTGATTCCCGAAATTGAATGTTAACTTGGGCAAAGTTTTTTAGGGATTTTAACCCTTCTTTGATTTGTTGAATTTGCTCTACGGTGACTTCTCCAGCAAATAATAAATCTATTTGCGATCGCGCTTCTTGAGCCGCTGGACGTAACTCCTCGACTCGCTGACGTAAGCTGGCAAATTGGGTTAAAATTTGCACTGCTTGCACTACTCCAGAATCTTCACCAGTGCTATCTTTCAGATTCACATTTCCCTCAGCTTTGGCATCTTTAATCAAAATTAACTGATCCGGCCCAAAACCATCTTTTAATTCTATGTTTAATTCTCCTGAATCCATTAACTCTAGTAATTGTTCAATAGCTGCTTCCCGATTTTTTTTAGTGTCATTTTTACCTGGCACAGTCAAAATAACGGTTGGATCTTCGGCTAAAGTATATTGCGGCATAATCAATCTCCCTTGGTAGCGCAATTGCTCAAAACTTCTATTTTTATTGGCTTTTTATTATACTAAACAATACCTAACTAGATGATTTTTATAATTTTATTAGGTTAATTAAACAAATATTACAACAAAAATTTAGGTTTTATTGTAGTATCTGTCAGCACGAAAAGAGGACTCTCGCCGATCGGATAGAGACTCATAACCCAAGCAGTTTTTTCCCCAACTAAATCTCCTGTGATTGCGTGAATAAGTTTTA
>JBAVZX010000669.1:0-3008 GCA_049589015.1 Phormidium sp.
CACTATCCGCAGCTGCTAAAAACGGTTGTCCTGATGCCAAAGTGCGAAGGGCAATGGTGAGAAAATTATATTCATCCCAAGGGCCGAAAAAGGCACTGGTACGCACCATTAACGATGTCGGATGAGCTTTCAGAACTCGCGCTTCTGCTTCTGCTTTGCTACGTCCATAGACATTTAGAGGGGAGACAATATCGCTTTCTACATAAGGAGCAGCACTAGTTCCGTCAAAGACGAGATCGGATGAGAAATTTAGCAGTTCTACTCCCCTGATGGCGCAAGCATCTGCTAAAATTGCTGGACCGATCGCATTTGCCCGCAAACAAGCATCAGGTTCCCGTTCCGCATCATCTACCCGCACATACCCAGCAGCGTTAATCACCGCCCAAGGTTTTAAGTCTGTTAAAGTGCGATCGACCAATATAGGATCGGTAATATCCATCTTTTGCCGACACAGCAAATGATAAGGAATTCCCCGCATCTCACAAATTCGCGCAAAAGCTTGCCCTAATGTGCCTTTAGCGCCGACAATCACCAAGGAACGGGGGGGGACTGGGGACTGGGGACTGGGGACTGGGGACTGGGAAATTTTTGATTGGATTTCCCCTACATCTGTTGGGCGCACACACGGGTGCGCCCCTACATCTGTTGGGCACACACACGGGTGCGCCCCTACATCTGTTGGGCGCACACGCGGGTTTGCCCCTACATCTGTTGGGCGCACACGCGGGTGCGCCCCTACATCTGTTGGGCACACGGAAACGGGGGGATAAATCAACCGCTGGGGACGATGCCACCATCCGGGAATATCTAAAACTGGATGATCGTAGGTTCTTTTAGTTGCTAAGTCGCGCAGCATTCGGGCTAAGGCGGTGGGGCGGGGTTTGGGGGAACGTAAATCGAATATGCCTGACTCGTAGCAACCTTCAACCCTAGTTACTAAACTATTCCAGTCGAATGAACCTAAAAGCGACCAAGCTGTAATTGCCTGGATATCCACCCCTTCGGCACGCACAGTATTAGCGGCATCCCAAACTTCTTTTAACCAGCGCAACTGTTCTTCACGGGTGCAACCATGATGCACTTCGGTAACGGCAATGGGCAGTTTGTAACGTTCCCAGACTTCTCTAATTAATGCACTTGGCCCTGCAATTCCTTCGGCGCAAACTCGCACTGCTTCCACATCGACGTATTGGTGTTGTCCGTTGCCACCGTGAGTCCAATGAGGATAGTTTTCTAGATGTTCGTCTAAAAAGCGATCGCTAGTCAAGTAATGGTTCATCCCAATAATGTCGGGTGGACAGGGATTTTCTAAAAACCACTCTAAATCAGCTTCGCTAACTCCACTCCAACACAAATAACCCCACAAAGGATGATCGCGGTTAACTTTTCCGCACAGTAAATCCAAACTCAACCAACGGCGTTCATTCTCAAATTCTGCCTGATACGCCATAAAGGGTGTACTGAAAACTTTGCACAAATCCTCCGTTTGCACAAGTTTTGCAGTTGGGTTAACTTGGCGAATGGCTTGCATTGACAAAACAATGGCGCGACATTGAGTTAACAATGCACAAATAAAGGTGGCGTTGTCCCGTCCGTGCGGATACCAATGCCCATATAATCCGCTAAAACGGGCAGTAGTTAAGGGTTCGTTGACGGGTGTGAATAGTTCTACCCAAGGGTAACGCTCTTGCACTGCTTGGGCAAATTCCGCGAGTTGAGGTGCAAAGTTGCGATCGATCAAGCTAGTATGACTTGGGCCGCTACCATGATGCACTAAGCCCACAATCGGACGAATACCTAATTCTTGCAAGCGTTCCAGGCGTTCATCTGCCCAAGACCAATCAGCATTTTGCAAACCATCGGGGGCGATTAATTCCCAGATTACAGGGTAACGGATGGTGCGGATACCAAGTTCTGCAAATAAGTTTAAGTCGTCTAAGTGTGTCCCGTGACCGTTACGTTCTAGTTGGTTGAAAAAGCGATCGCCCACTCGATTAACAGTACACTCCACACCCGCCCACATTTCCATTTTTAAATCTTGAATTTTGGGATAATTCTTCTGAGTTAATCCCCGATTTAATGCCGCCGTTACCATTCACTACACCTCAATCAATTTTGGATTTTCGATTTTCGATTTTGGATTTCAGGGAGTAACCAAAACTAATTAATCAGCAAAATCCAGTATTTCCCAGTCATCAGTCATTAGTCGCCAACTAATGTACTTTCCCGTTACCGTTACCGTTTGCGCTTACAGTTGTAACTTCTATATGTTCTTCAACAATTTCTTTGGCAGATCCCTTTTTAATGTAATTGTCTCTGCGATCGATTGGTTGAAAAACCACAGTTTCTTCTCGAACTTTGGTGCTAATTTGTTTGAAGATCATCAGTGCTTGAGCTACACATTGATCCATGTTGTAATATTTGTAAGTTGCCAATCTGCCGACAAAATATACTCCCGAAACAGCATCAGCTAATTCTTTATATTTCTTGTAAAGTTCGGCATTTTCAGGACGAGGTACTGGGTAGTAAGGATCTCCCTCTGCTTGGGGAAATTCGTAAACAATGCTAGTTTTAGAATGTTCTTGTCCGGTGAGGTATTTAAATTCAGTGCAACGGGTGTATAAATGTTCGTTGGGATAGTTAACTACTGGCGCTGTTTGATGCACTGGTTTGTTATGAGTTTCATGTTTGAATTCTAGGGAACGGTAAGGTAATTTGCCGTAACGATAATCGAAGAAAGCATCAACTGGCCCAGTGTAAATCATCTCACGATATGGGATAATTTTTTGGATTTCCCGATAGTCGGTATTGAGCATTATTTTAATGTTCGGATGAGATAACATTTTCTCGAACATTACTGTGTAACCGTGCAATGGCATTGCTTGGTAACTGGAGTTTAGACTATCGCACCTGCGGTGCGATAGTCTAAACTGAGAATTCCAAGCGAAATGACTCAGTAGTTAGCCGAGTCAAAAAAACTTGATTAAATTAGGAATTACGAGCCAAAA
>JBAVZX010000670.1:0-1700 GCA_049589015.1 Phormidium sp.
CGGAATGTTGAGTTTAGGTCATGGGGTATTTTTTGCTTTGGGTGGTTACGCCTTAGCAATGCACCTGCAATTATCACCTTTAGAAACTGGTCGTTTACCAGAATTTATGGGTCTTTACGGTGTCCAAGAATTACCCAGGTTTTGGCAACCTTTTTACTCTTTCCCTTTTAGTATAATTGCATTAGTAATTATCCCAGCTTTGCTAGCAGCATTATTGGGTTATTTAGTATTTCGGAACCGGATTCGAGGTGTTTATTTTTCAATTTTAACTCAAGCAGCGACGATCGTTTTCTTCAACTTTTTCAACGGACAACAGAAACTATTTAACGGGACTAATGGTTTAACAAATTACAAAACCATCTTGGGTTTTGAAGTTAACGCACCGCAAACTCAATTCTTCTTTTACGCATTTACAATTATACTTTTAGCCTTAGCTTATGGCTTTTGTCGCTGGTTAACTACTGGGAGATTTGGACGCTTATTGGTAGCAATTCGGGATGATGAAAGTCGGGTGCGCTTTACAGGATACAACCCTACAGGATTTAAAGTTTTAGTATTTGCTATTTCTGCCGGACTCGCCGGAATTGCGGGAGCGTTGTACACTGTACAAACAGGATTAATTTCTCCGAAAGCAATGGACATTGCCTTTTCTATTGAAATGGTAATTTGGGTTGCAGTGGGAGGTCGCGCCACATTAATTGGTGCTATTATTGGTGCGATTTTAGTTAACTTTGCCAGAAGTTTGTTAAGTGAACAATTTCCTGAAATATGGCTATTTTTCCAAGGTGCATTATTCTTAATAGTGGTGATGGTGCTACCTGATGGTTTAGTCGGTTGGTGGCGTTCTCAAGCTATTAACCAAATTAGAAAATCATTGGGAATCCCAAAGCAAGCTGTTACTTATCCTAGTTTAGAAACTGACCCCGAAGTTCAGCAGGAGAGGGAAGAGTTAACCGGAAAATAGGAACTGGGCGAAATTTCCACAAATGACTAATGACTAATAACTATGAACCCAAAAATCTTGGAAATTGACAATGTTACTGTCAGCTTCGATGGCTTTAAAGCACTGAGAAGGTTGAATTTTAACTTAGACCAAGGGGAATTAAGAGTAGTAATTGGCCCTAATGGTGCGGGTAAAACAACTTTTTTGGATGTGATTACTGGGAAGACGAAACCAACAGAAGGACAGATATGCTTTAAAGGCAGAAATATTCGGAGTTTTTCGGAACATGAAATTGCTCGTTTGGGAATCGGGCGAAAATTCCAAACTCCTCGCGTTTATCTCAACTTGACACCCAGAGAAAATTTAGAACTTGCTTGTAACCGCAATAAAAATGTTTTTGCTACTTTGTTGCGACCAAATTCTAGTGATGAATACCGCACTGTAACAGGTTTATTAGAAACTATTGGTTTAAGTACCAAAGCAAATATTTCTGCGGGATTACTTTCTCATGGAGAAAAGCAAAGGTTAGAAATAGGAATGTTAGTGGCGCAGTCGCCAGATCTATTGTTGGTAGATGAACCAGCGGCGGGGTTGACTGATGAAGAGACTTATAATGTGGGTGAATTACTGTTAGCTTTAGCGGAAAGTCATTCAATTATTGTCATTGAACATGATATGGAATTTGTGCGACAAATAGCCAATAATAAAGTGACGGTTTTGCATGAAGGTTCAGTGTTATGCGAAGGTAATATTGAAG
>JBAVZX010000671.1:0-3118 GCA_049589015.1 Phormidium sp.
GGCGTTGGTGTCCTAGAGTGTTCAGCAATTGTTGAACAGCTTTTTCTTGCAAGTAATCTTTTATAATTACTAAATCGTATCGTGATTTATGCAGGGGAACGAATCCCAATCCAAAGGCAGTTGCTACTGCTTGGATACCAACTCCTGCATCAGCTTTGCCAGTAGCAATTGCTTTAGCAACTGCAACGTGACTATTAACAATTTGGTTAAATCCTTTGACAGCAGTAAAGGGAATTTGGGCTTGATTTAGTAAATGTTCTAATAGTTGACGACTACCAGATCCTAGTTCTCGGTTGACAATAGTAATTGGAGGGTTAGCTAAGTCAACAACAGTTCTTAATCTCTGAGGATTACCAGGTTGTACTAGCAGTCCTTCTTCCCAGAAACCAAGGTTAATTAATACTACTTCCTGATTAGTCAATAAGTCACTGACGAAGCTAACATTATATGAGTTGGTTTCTGGATTGTATAAGTGCATTCCAGCGATATGAACTTCGCCTCTAAGCAAACGTCCTAGTGCTTCCATGCTATTAGCAAAATTCCAGTAGACTCGCAAATTGGGATAGCATTGCTCAGCGACTTTTGCCCAAAGTGAAAGTACTGGGGTGCAACCTGCGATCGCTACTGTATCCTTAATTTTATCCGGGTAATCCCAAAGTTTGACAATAATTTTACTATCATCTCTTTCTCGCCAACCTTCTCCATCTGCGGGAATCATTTCAGTACGAAAAGCTTCTTCTCCCAGCAATGGATAAGCAATTAATCTTCCCCCTACTTGTGCTAAATTCAGTCTTACTTTCTGAGCTACGGGAACTGCTTGGGTAGGAATTGCTTCTACATCAATACAGTCTTCTTCCAACCAAAATAAATCTTCTACTTGACATCCCAATACTTTTGCTAAGCGCAAAGCAATTGTCGCCGAAGGAGCATATTGTCCAGATTCTACACCACTAATTGTCTGACGGGAAACACCAGTAATTTTCGCTAAATCCTGCTGACTTAAGCCTAAGCGGTTACGAATTTTCTTTAAATTGTTACGTAGCTCACTTTCTGGCTTCATTACTAATCCCTTTTAGCAAAAGTTTTATCTAACTACTTGTACTCTTTACAACATTAACTTTCTTAAATTCACCTATCTGTTAATTAAGTAACCATAAAAAAAGTATTATGATATACGCAAGTATTTCATACAATGTGCTTAAATATTAGCAATGACACAAGATCACCGCCTCGAAGCTAAAAGCCTTACTGGTAGATACATCCAGGTCAGGTTTTTCTCTAAATGTTGGTGAGATGGATAAATTAAAAGAATCAAGAGTTTATTTTAGTAATCCTCTCCCTATTGCTAATCAATGTTATTGGAGAGTAGCCGATGTTAGTTTGGTTTGAGGTAAACGGTTATACAGTTTTGTTAGATTCAGATGTTGCGCCGGGAAAGGTGAAGTCTGAACGGAGTAGCTATGGTGAGGTGATCTTGCGCGATCGCCTTTTTCAAGCACTGAGAAGAATTAATCCCAATGTTCCCTCAATGGCGATTAAAGAAGCTATTAAAATACTTAATTCGATTCCCGGTGATACTCCCCAGGCGAAAAACCATAATTTCCGCCATATTTTGCTAAACGGGATGAATGTATCTTACCAATTAGGTAAATATAAACTTTTTAATGAATTGAAACTTGTAGATTATTCTCAGATCCAAAAAAATGATTGGTTGGTGGTTCAAAATTTTACAGTTTCCGAGGAAAACATTTGCTATTCTCCAGAAATAGTAATTTTTGTTAATGGGTTACCTCTGGGTATAATAGATTTAATTAAAAGTAACTCTAATTCCATTCCCTTAAAAGAAAGTTGCGGAAAAATCCAATTTTGCAGCTATAAATTACCAACAATTTTTTCTTATAGTCAAGTTTTAGTAATTTCCAATGGCAATCAAGCAAGAATCGGAAATCCTTACCTTAGTTGCGAACAATTTATTTCTTGGCACAATATATGTAGAGAAGAACAGTTAATCAATGGTGTAACTGAATTAGAGATATTAATTCAAGATTTTTTTGATAAACGCTCTTTTTTTAAGTTAATGAAAGACTTCATTGAATTCACAGAAATAGATGTACATACTTTACCAAAAGAATGTAAATGTCGTTTATGAGGGCTATCCCGTTCCGAGAATTCAAAACTTTCTTCTGCATAAAAACCTTCTGCATTCTCTCAAGAATTATGTTTAGGTAAGCGGAGTTTCTTAGAACTAAGCGGACTGAGAATTTGGTTAAGCAAACGTAATTGTTCTGGGGTACCCATGCAAATCATCGAGTCTCCGGCAGATAAAATAGTTTCCGCTGTTGGGCCGGCAATGAGAGTACCATCGGCGCGACGAATAGCGACTACCAAGGCACCGGATTGACTTCGCAAACGTGCATCCTTTAAAGTTTGCCCCACATGAGGACAAACTTTTGCATCTAAACGAAATTCTTCCATGTAGAAAGATCGATCTGTGCCCGTAAGAATCCCATCGACAAAATCCATTACTTGTGGTCTTAAAGCCGCTGCTGCCATGCGTTTTCCGCCTGTAATATAAGGAGAGACTACGGCATCTGCGCCGCCACGTTGTAATTTTTTTACTGCTTCTTCTGTGCTAGCACGAGCGATCGCTCTCACTGCCGGATTCAGAGTTTTTGCCGAAAGTACAGTATAAAGGTTCTCGGCATCCGAAGGTAGAGCCGCCACTAAACAAATCGCTCGTTCAATGCCTACTTTTACCAAAGTTTCATCTAATGTAGCGTCACCTTGGACGGTAATATAACCCATTTGCTTTGCTAATTCCACAGATTCTAGATCAAAATCGAGAATTACAAAAGAAATGCCTTCAGCTTGAAACTCCTGAGCAATTTGTTTGCCAGTGCGCCCATATCCGCAGATAATATAGTGTTCTGTTAAATGTTCAATCAAGCGTTTCTGCTGCCTCTGTTTTCTACCTTCTTGAAAATAACCTTGAATTATTGCTTCTGTAAATCTGTTAACAATGTAACCGATAATAATAATTCCTAATCCAATCAGAATTATAGTAAATATCCGGCCTCGATTTCCTAACGGTCTAGTTTCTCCATAGCCAACTGAAGCT
>JBAVZX010000672.1:0-4561 GCA_049589015.1 Phormidium sp.
AGGCAAAGTTGTCCAAAGAGGAACCCATGAAGAATTACAGCAACAGGGAGGAACTTATGTTAACTTACTATTAGCTGCTAGCTGATGGATAATTATTAGCTATTAGCAATTTATAGTTATTAGGAATGTTAAATTCTAATTTAATTAAATCACTTCATAACTTTAAAGGAAACCAACCTTTACTACTAGATAATACCCAAAGGGTTTGGGTGGTTGAATCTGGTACAATGGCAATTTTTGTTACCAAAGTTGTAGCAGGAGAAGCAATAGGCGATCGGCATTATCTGTTTAGTATCAGTGTAGGAGAAGCATTTTTTGGTGTTCCTTTATGGGGAGAAGAAACACCAGAAAATGTAGAGTTTGACAAGAATTACCAATCTTTTAACTATGGTATTTTAGCAGTTGCTATTCAAGAAAGTGTAGTTTTAGAACTAGATTTCGCTGATTTATTTGCCCAGATAGCAACAGGTGACACAGAAGCAATTTTACTATTAGAAGGTTGGATCGATCGCATCAGTAAATTATTGGCTACTCCGGCAATATCAAATCCAAAAAACAAAGTACAATTACCCAACAATATCCAGCATAAATTATCTAAAGGACAATTACTAGAAGCTTCTTCTAAAGGAATTTTTTGGGTTAAATTTGATCGAGGTAGTACAGCTTGGATGGGAATAGAAGAATTCAAATTAGATGCTAAGTCTCTCTGGTTTCCTCTCGCAGCTTCTACCTGGGTAGAAACTCTTAACCTTGCTGAATTTCACACAAGTATAACTGAGGAAATTACAGAAGAATTATTTCCCTGTTTAGCTTTGTTTCATACTTATGCTTTTCGCTATCTTCAAATCATACATCAACAGAAATTAGCAGATGAAATTCAACAGTTTCAACAACTACAACAGCTAAATTGCCAAGTAACAGAAAATACTTTTAATTACTTAGCTTCAGCTTTACAACCGCAACAATTACAGCTTGAAGAAACGCCTTTGTTAATTGCTGTTGGGGCTGTTGCTAGGGCAATGGGAATTACAATTCGTCCTCCAATTAAATCAGAGAATTTGCAGCGAATAGATCCGGTAGAGGCGATCGCCATAACTTCTAATATTCGCATTCGGCGTGTTACCTTAAAAGGTGAATGGTGGAAACAAGAACACAACCCTCTTTTAGCTTTTACAACTGATAATCATCCGGTAGCTTTGTTAGTTGATAAAAGCAAAGGTTATCGTTATTTGTTGTTCGATCCAGAAACTCGAACTCGCACATTACTTAATAAAAATATTGCCGCTACTTTAGCCTCAGAAGCTTATATATTTTATCGTCCCTTACCCCAGGTAATTAATAAAGCATTTGAAGTATTTAGATTTGGCGTAAAAGGATATGAAACAGAAACAATTAAAATTATTATTGTAGGAATTGTAGGCACAATTTTGGGGATGGCGGTTCCCCAAGCCACAGCAATTTTAATTAACCAAGCAATTCCCAATGGCGATCGCCTCCTCTTATTACAACTAGCATTAGGTTTATTAGCAGTATCTTTGGGAAAAACTGCATTTAATCTATATCAAGGGTTAGTTGCTTTACGAATTAGTAATGGAATTAATAGCACTCTACAAATAGCTATTTGGGATAGATTACTTAGGTTAAAACCGTCATTAATTCGGCAATTTACCACAGGTGATTTGCTAGTGCGGATTATGTCTATTAGCCAAATTTATAGCATTTTTAGTGGCGCTACGCAACGTACTTTATTAAGTGGTTTATTTTCTCTGCTAAATTTAGGATTAATGTTTATTTACGACTTGAAACTAACTTTAGTAGCTATAGCAGTGACTTTGCTAGCCGTAATTTTAACTACAATTTCTAGTTTTATTTTATTAGGTAAAGAACGACGGCAAGAAGAATTAAGCGGTGAAATTCAAGGGTTAGTTGTTCAACTAATTAATGGTGTACCTAAACTGCGAGTAGCAGTAGCAGAATCACGAGCTTTTGCAGCTTGGGCTAGAAAATATAGTGAACAAAACCAATTAACTCAGGAAATTATTCAAGTTAATGATATTGTTTCTGTATTCAATGAATTATTATCATTAGTTAGTTTAATTTTATTATATTGGTTCGGATTTTTAGCTATTCAAGCTTCCCAAACTGGCGAAAGTAACTTATCACTAGGGACATTTTTGGCATTTAATGCTGCTTTTGGGATATTTTTTGGCGGTGTGACTTCTTTGAGTAATACTTTAATTAAAATCATCGAAATTGCACCTTTATGGGAGCGATCGCAACCAATTTTACAAGGTAAATTAGAATTTGATGAACACAAAGCTAATCCTGGTCGTTTGAGTGGGAAAATAGTATTAGAAAACATAACTTTCCGTTACCGAGAAGATAGCCCGGTTATTCTTCATAAAGTGAACATCTACGCTGATCCAGGGGAATTTATTGCTATTGTTGGCCCTTCTGGAAGTGGGAAATCAACTATCTTTCGTTTATTATTAGGCTTTGAAACTCCTCAAAATGGCAAAGTTTATTATGATGGACAAGACTTAGCTGGCTTAGATTTACAAGCAGTGCGGCGACAATTAGGAGTTGTTTTACAAAATGGTCGAGTTACCCAAGGTTCAATTTTGGAAAATATTACTGGTGGCGCATTAGTGTCTGTTGAAGAAGCTTGGGAAGCAGCAAGAATGGCGGGATTGGCTGAAGATATTGAACTCATGCCAATGGGAATGCAAACGATCGTTAGTGAAGGAGGTACTAATCTTTCTGGAGGACAAAGACAACGGGTATTAATTGCGCGATCGCTAATCTTCAAACCGCCAATTATTCTATTAGATGAAGCTACAAGTTATCTGGATAATAGCACTCAAGCAATAGTAACGGAAAGCTTAGAAAAAATGAATGCTACCAGAATAATTATTGCCCATCGCTTGAGTACAATTCGCCATGCCGATCGCATTTACGTCTTAGAATCAGGTCGCATATTACAAGTTGGTTCTTTTACAGAATTAGTTCAACAACCTGGACTATTTGCTAAATTAGTAGCCAGACAACTGTAAGTTAACCATGACTTACGCAACTAGCACATTCAAAAAGATACGTTGTTGTACTTTAGCGCTAAAGCGCAACAACGTACCGAGAAAATTCTTTAAATGTTGTGACACTTACTAACTTAAACCGCTAACAAACTGTTCTAAAGAATCCGCTGCCAGTGCCACCTCAACCAAATCTTCCAGTTGACTGACATCAAACATTTGCAAACGTTGTTCTACCTCCGATGAAACTGTGCCAAATCGAGTCCCCAATAACCGTAACAACTGCCGCAATGCACCACGTTGTTCTGCCGTTTCTGCCCGTTGGCGTTCCGTTTCTGCCCGTTGATGTTCCGTTTCTGCCCGTTGATGTTCCGTTTCTGCTTGCTGCTGGGCAAGTTCCTCTGGCAGTAAAACCAGATTGCCAGCTTGGTCATAAAACCGCAACCATATCGCCATTTCTCTATCTATTTCTCCCTCCCAAGTTCCTAACCATAACCCTAAACGCTGACACCATAACCAACCGCGTTCATTAGGAGTCAAAGCTTGATATTGTTGATTGGCATTTAAATGCCATCCTTGCAAAGAATTGGGGTTAAACGGGTCATAAACGTAGTAATCTGGTGTGCGGAAAATTTGCTCGTAAATCTCGTGTTTTACCCCTGTATCCGTTTCTGCTGTGGAAGGCGACATTAATTCCACAATCACATCAGGATAGCGACCATTTTCTTCCCACACCACCCAACCTTGGCGGTCAGTTCTACCATCTACATTCAAAACCACAAAGAAATCTGGCCCTCTAAAGTCCCGATTTCGCACTTGGGCTGCACTGAAGTAAATAAACATATTCCCACCCGCGAAATAATCATCGCGGTCAGCCAATGCCGTTAGCATCGATCGAATTAAAACATTCATGGCAATGCGGTGGCGATTACTTTCCAAGGGTTCACCATCATCAAAAATTAAATCAGTGGGCGGCATGGGAGGTTCCCAAACCTCGGTTTGTGGGGATTGCTGTGATTCTGTTGTTAAGAATTGCATAAGTCAGCCTCCCATAAGTATCACTATCTATATCATCATAATTACCATTGAGGTTGTTCAGCTAATAATGCTGTTGCAGCTTCACTATTTAGCGGTTTAGAAAAATAGTAACCTTGTCCATATTCACATTCCAAGTCTCGTAATATTTCCATTTGCGAGGCTTTTTCTACTCCCTCAGCAACTACATCCATCCCTAATTTATGACTGAGCATAATTACAGTTTGGACGATCGCTAAATTTTCACTAGTATCTTCCATTCGGCTCACAAAAGAGCGATCGACTTTTAATGTATCTACAGGGAAGCGATGTAAATAACTCAATGATGAATATCCAGTGCCAAAATCATCAATACTAAACCGCAAATTAAAAGCTTTTAAACGTAAGATAGTCGCAATAGTAGTTTCCACATCTTGCATGGCCATACTTTCAGTAATTTCTAGTTTTAAATTATGTCCATCCAGCTTTGTCTCCTTGAGGATTTTTTCAACTCGTTC
>JBAVZX010000673.1:0-3401 GCA_049589015.1 Phormidium sp.
GCGAACTAACTAACCGGACTTTGAAGGGAGAATGGAACGCTAACGCCAGTGAAGGATTAACATTTGATAATCCCGAAGATGCGAAATTTTCTTATGTTAGATGTTCCGGTAGTGTCTTGAGAAGAAACTGATAATCTGGTAATTAACTATGTTGAAACCTAACCAAAAATTAGCTATCTTACTCCATGAAGGAATTCGCGGTATTAACGGTAAAACTGGATTAGCACTGTTACGCTATAGTCGATCGCCAATTGTAGCAGTAATCGACCAAAAATCAGCCGGAGAATCCCTAGCCAAACTAACAGGAATTCCTCAAGATGTACCAATTGTAGCATCAGTAGAAGCGGCTCTTTCTTACCATCCCGATGTATTAGCAATTGGCATTGCACCTTCTGGGGGAATTTTACCCGATCCTTGGTTGCAAGAAGTTAAGCAAGGGGTAGCTGCTGGTTTATCGGTGATGAATGGGTTAAACACTTTGTTAGGGAAAGATCCAGAGATTCAAACATTACTAAAAGAAGGACAATGGATTTGGGATATTCGTCAAGAACCTGGGGGTTTAGGTGTGGGAAGTGGTCAGGCGCGATCGCTCATTTGCCGTCGTGTTTTAGCAGTTGGAACTGATATGGCAGTTGGCAAAATGTCAACTACTTTAGAATTAAATAAAGCCGCCCAAAACCGAGGTTTAAAATCAAAATTCCTGGGAACTGGACAAGCAGGAATTATGATTTCTGGTGATGGAATTCCTTTGGATGCAATACGAGTTGACTTCGCTGCTGGTGCAGTTGAACAGTTAGTAATGCGTCATGGGGAAGAAAATGAAATTCTGTTTGTTGAGGGACAAGGTTCGCTTTTACATCCCGGTTCAACGGCAACTTTACCACTTTTGCGCGGTTCTCAACCCACACATTTAATATTAGTACATCGGGCTGGACAATCTCACATTCGCAACCTTCCTCATGTTGTGATTCCGCCTTTGTCGGAGGTGGTGAAATTGTATGAAAGTGTGGCTTTTTGTGGGGGTGCTTTTGCTGAGGTTAGGGTGAGTGCGATCGCGCTTAATACTGCACATTTGGATGAGGAAGGGGCTGGAAAGGCGATCGAGCAAGTTAAGATAGAGACAGGTTTACCTTGTACAGATGTGGTGCGGTTTGGGGCTGATTTGTTGTTAGATGCTATTTTGAATTGAACCGCGAAGACGCGAAGAACGCGAAGGGAAGAGGGAGGAGAGAATTGAGATTTGGGATTTGCGATGTCAGCCCGCCTGGGGTTCAAACCCCAGGCTAATAGCGAAACTCCTCTAAAGAGGACTAAAAATGAAAATTTCAGTCCATTTTAATGGACTTAAGCTATTAGCCCGGAAATTGATTTCCGGGCGGGATTGGTTTGTGATGAGTTGATTTATTGTTAATCTTTATTTTCTTGCTTTTTCATCCGATATAAGTGATATGCTATTGCCACAGCTGATGCAATTGCTAAAGCGGGACAAAAAGGGTAAATTGTGAGGACGCTGGCGGTGATACCCAGTGCAGTTAAGAAGTCTTGAAAATCTTTGTTTTCCATAATGATTGTAGGACTCCAGTTCTGAAACTAAATTCAGTTTCCAACTTGCCAACAATTTTAACCAGAGGAGATTCAGGAGATAGACAGGAACTTTAGTTGTTTTCGTTAAAATTCTGGGAAACTAGCACAGAAGGGCTTACTAACTTTCGGAAAGGATACATTTTGCGATCACCTACCTACCCTAAAATCCCAAAAAAGCTATTATCTCCCTTAAGATCGGTGTAACTTCCGTAACCAGGGTTTTAGGCAGATAGGTAATGAATCAACAGAAACGAAATCGAGGGCTTTTACTGAGCGATCGCGGATGGGATAAACTGCAAGATAGGCTACGAGAAAAGTTTGGCGGTCAGCCTACAATCGAACAGTTAACGGAATTAACCGATCCGCTGATTAATCCCAAGTCAATTAAGGCATTAAGTACAGACACCGTTTCTAAGATATTGCGGCGAGAAGAAAAGGTTGATAAAACATCAATTGAGGCTTTGTTTACAGCATTGGGGCTAAAGCTAGAGAAAGACGATCTTGCTGTTAATGTTCACGTATCGCCACCCAAGCTAGATCCGAATTTTTTGGGGCGGGAGGGTGCGATCGCAGATCTCAAAAACCTAATCCAACAAGAAAAAAAAGCGATCGTCATTCACGGTAAAGGCGGTATCGGCAAAACAACGCTGGCGTGGCAATTTCTCCACACGCAGGGATTCGATAAAATACTCGAACTGCGGATGGCAAAAGAAACTCAAAATATTACTTCTGCCGAAAGTGTAATTGAGGAATGGTTGCGGCGATATTTTGATGAAGAACCAGGGCGAGAATTTGGCGTTACCCTGGATAGATTGAGACAGCATTTGCGAAATCCCAACCAAAGAATAGGCATATTAATTGATAATTTGGAACCAGCACTAGATCAAAATGGCAGGTGCATCGAAGCGCATCGAAAATATGTAGAATTATTCACTACTTTAGCAGATCCAGCAGTGCAATCTGTTACCCTAATTACCAGCCGCGAATGCCTGCGCGAAGCATCAGTAACAGTTGAGAATTATCGCTTGGAAGGTTTGGATATCGCTGCATGGGAAGAGTTTTTTAACAGCCGCAAGATTCAGATAGATACAGAAGTGCTCAATGCAATGCACCAAGCTTATGGGGGAAATGCCAAAGCTATGCAAATTTTCCCTGGTGCGATTAAGGAGTATAACAATAGTTTAGCCGCTTATTGGCAAGCAAATAAAAATGATTTGTTGATTGAGAGAGAATTAGAAGGGTTGGTTGTTAGTCAATTTAACCGCTTGCAACAACTCGATTCATCTGCTTATAAACTTCTCTGCCGTTTGGGATGTTATCGATATCAAGATGTTCCAAGAGTTCCTAAAAATGGTTTGTGTTGTTTGCTTTGGGATGTGCCAGATAGTCAACGTAATCGGGTAATTAACTCGTTGAAAGATACGTCTTTAGTAGAGTGTTGTAATCAAGAATATTGGCTGCATCCAGTGATTCGGACAGAAGCAATAAAAAGGTTGAGGGAAAGTGAAGATTGGGAGACAGCGAATCGGAAAGCGGCTGAGTTTTGGACGGAGAGTGTGAAGACTGTTGAAACTGTAGAGGATGCTCTGAAAGCTTTAGAGGCTTATTATCACTATGTAGAGATTAATGACTTTGACATGGCTGCTGGAGCAATTATCAGAGAAAGAGATAGAATTCACGAAAAAAATATTTCCTTATGTGGGTCATTTTATAGTTTGGGTCTTGTTCAACAAATTATTATTGCAATAAATCAAATATTGGATAACATTAAGAATCAATATTATATAAGAAGACTAAAAAATATTTTGTGCTATTTA
>JBAVZX010000674.1:0-14958 GCA_049589015.1 Phormidium sp.
TAGCGTTGGGAACCAGCGCTACTGCCCAAGGAGGCAATGTAAGACCAAAACGGGGGCGCAAGTCATCCGTAGAGGCGGTTGCCGTTGAGTTGGGAAGCCCCATCCCCTTGTGGGTGGGGTAGTTCACGTAGCACGAGAATCAACTTGGAGGAGGATTGCTTCAACTTGTTTAGCCTTGGCAAATTCCCTGCGTTTAATAAATAATTCTCTGGCTTTTTTTAAATTAGCAACGCCCTCATCTTTATTGCCTTGTTGCAAAAAAGCTAGTCCTAAATTAGTTAAAGCGTCGGGATATTCAGCATTAATTGTTAACGCTTCCTTCCACTGATCAATTGCTTCGGGTAATTGACCTTGTTTAGCCAAAGCTACACCCAAAGAATTCCGAGCGACAGCGTGTTTAGGGTTAATTTCTATTGCTTTGCGATATTCAGCGATCGCCTCTTCTCCTCTACCTTGGCGCTCCAAAATTATCCCTAATCTTAAATAAGGAGTTGGTTCCTTGGGAAAAGAAGTAATCAATTCTCTAAAAATTTTTTCCGCAGCAGCCATATTTCCCTGGCCATAAATCTCAGTACCATAAGTAACAATTTGCCCATAACCAGATACAACATCTGTGCAATTTTTCTTGTTATCAGTAGCGTTGACAACACATCGCCGTAATTTATCATCCTTAACCTCATAATCACCTGCTGCTGCTGAAGCACCAGGTTGAATTCTTCTTGGTGATGCACCAGGTTGAATTCGCAAACTATCTGCTTGTGCAAAGCTAGGTTGAGTTAAGATCAAAGCTGATGCTCCCCAACCAGCTAAAATGCTAAAACTCATCCAAATTAGAGGCTGATTTAATCTCTTGTTGACGCTGTTGTTAACTTTCATAAGTCTGATGCTGACTCCTCCACAATTAGCAATGATTCCAGTTTAAGTTGAGGAAGGTCAGCTTGCACTGGAACCGATAATTTCTTACGGCACTGCATTGCCTTCTAACATATTCCTTTTTATTAGTCAAGTAATCCCCCCCCTGCTCAAGAGATCCCCTGCCCTTTTTACCTAAAGATATGCGATAACATCACAAATGTAGTACACAACACATCGAAAGTTAGTTATGGAACCTGATTCATTACCAACTGAGGTGATTCTGACGTATCCGCGTCGTTCTCTGGGTAAAATCAACCTCGACTGGACACCTCAACCTGGAAACTATCTTAATTTAGAAGGTAAAACTTACGCTGTTTTAGAACGCAGTCACCGTTACCAATACAAGCTAGGTGGCTATCAACTCCATAAAATCGCCCTTTATGTCCAATCAGCGCCAAATACCGCCGATAGAAGTTTATTTAATGGTCGCTGGGTAGTGGGAGACGCTAGTTGTCGGTTTAACGCACATTCGGAAATTATGCGTTGTGCAGTTAATCCAGATGGGCCATGCGATCGCTGTCGTCATTATGAATCATCTGCCGCTGCTGGATAAACTTCCATCACTGACCGTTTTCTAACACATCTCCAACTGTTAAACGAGTTCCGTTCACAAAATCCCATCCCGACTGGGGACGTTTGCCAGCCATTTGAACTTCTCGAAGTAGCAAAAGTCCCTGTCCGGTTTGAATGATGGGGCCAATTCCCTTGGCCAGACTTACCACTTCCCCAGGCTTACCAACATGAGAAGATAAATTATGCCAATCTTTTTCTAATACTTTCCAAGATGATGGTAAATCTGCCCAATACTCGGAGCCAAGGGGCGCAGTAGCCGTAATTTTTAGCGGATTTCCCCGTAAAATTGCCGCACAATCGGGATAAAATCCTCTAATTTGGTTGTGTAATGCGATCGCTTCCCGTGACCAATCGATCAAATAATCGGGCTTTTGAATCAGGGAAGCATAAGTAGCTATTGAATCATCTTGAGGAATCGGTTCAATTTCTTGGCGTTGCAATTTTAACAGAGTTTCTATTAATAAATCTGCCCCTAATTCCGCTAAAATTTTAGCTAAATCTAGGGAATTATCTAATAATGCGATCGGTGTCTCAGCTTTTAACAACATTGCACCAGTATCCATCCCCGCATCCATCAGCATGGTAGTAATACCCGTTTCTTTTTCCCCATGATACAAACACCATTGAATTGGTGCTGCACCTCGATATTTTGGCAAAATTGAACCGTGAACATTCACACAGCCAATTTTCGGCATATCTAAAATTTGCTGCGAAAGTATTTGTCCGTAAGCTACCACCACAAACACATCTGCTGCTGTTGCTTGCAACAAATCCAAAGTTTCTTGATCTTTTTTAATTCTGGCTGGTTGCCACACTGGTAATTGATGAGATAAAGCTAACTCTTTCACTGGAGAAGGTATTAGTTGATTACCTCTACCGCGACGTTTATCCGGTTGAGTAACCACAGCCAAAACTGCAAATTCTGGATGATTTAACAGTTTTGCCAAAGTCGGAACCGCAAATTGTGGTGTGCCAAAAAAAATGATTTTCATTAAGTAAGCGTAAAGGCTAAAGGCTAAAGGGAACAAATACTTCTGTCACCTTTTTCCGGTTTGGATTGGTAGCCGGAAAAATCGAAAATTTAAAATCCAAAATCTCAAATGTTATCTGGCGTTTACTTTGATTTCTACCCGACGGTTAAATTGGAGATTTGTTTGATTTTCATCGTTAACTAAAGGACTAATTTCACCGTAACCTACAGGGATCTTGGTATAGGATTTATCCAAGGTAGAGGAGAGATATTTGGCGATCGCTTCCCCTTGGCGAAAGGATAACATCCGATTGTTACTTGGTTCACCCACACTATCAGTATGTACACCAATCACAACAGTTGCACCTGGGTAATTTTGTAACTCATCAATCAACTTATCCAAAACTGGTTTTCCCTCAGTTAATAGAAAAGTTTGGTTATCTTCAAACAAAACATCCGCAGGAATTTTCCCGGAAAGAGTATCGGGATTAATCAGCGGTTGGGTAGATAAAGCTAATTGACTAGCTGTTGGGAGTTTAGCCAAGTTTACCCGCAATTGTTGGCGAATTGCTTTAATTCTGGCTTCTAATTTAGCGTTATTGCCCGTCGTTTTTAACTGTCTTTCCCAGCGTTGTAACTCTGTTTCCAGTTGCTTCCTTTGCGCCTTTGTCAGTTGCGCCTTTGGATCTGGCTGAAAAGCAACGTTAGGATTATTACTATTGCGATCGCTATCCATACCCGGAATTAATTCTGGTGCTTTAGCTATCAAAGGTTTTTCTGGCGTTGTCGCCGGATAAACAGAGGCTAATGCCACACCTAAAAGGGCGGCAAAACCACCTCCCACCACCAACAATAGAAACCTAAACAGAAAAACTAAGAAAAATCGCCCCATGTTGATTTTAATAAGTTTAACGGGAGCCAGAAAAACTTACTCCCCTTTGGCCGTTACTGTCAAGCACCTACAAGACTAATTTCTATTAATCAGATCAACAAGCAGCGAAAATATCTGAAAAACTATAAATAATTTCCCAGCTACTCTAGCAATTTGTTCAGATATGTATAGAATAAGCTCAACCGTTCCTTTGGCCGTTCCTCCTTACACCAGAAGCGCTCTCAAGAGAATTATCAATGTTTAAACGCCCACTGCATATCGGTCAGTATCTAATTAAACCACGCCAGTTAGCCCTTGCGACTGTGCTACTTGTGGCTTCCGCTTTAGTGGCGGGAAATTTATCGGCCTCGACTAAAAGGGTAGTACGGGCAAAGCCTGTTACGCAACAGGTACGTAACCAAAAAACCATTCCCGCAGTTCGTGCTACTCCGCCTGCAATAGAACCATCTCAACCACAGGCTGATCCTTTAGAAAGTCCCTATCCTGTACCTTGGCAATGGGTAATGTCAACTCATGAACAGGTGAGTTCTACTAAAGGTTCAGGAATTCGCTTCTACCGCACTCCTTCAGTGATTTCGCCAGATGGTAAGTATGCAGCTTATAGTCGGGTGCAACTACGAGTCAAGCCGGAACTATATCACAGCAATGTTAGTAGTGTGATGTTTGTGGAGAATTTGCAAACTAAACAGTTACGAGTTGTGACTGCTAATTCTCCTTTGGCGAACAATCCTAAAAAAGCAAAACAACCAGCGAATATGCCAGGGATTGTTTCTATTATGATTCCGGTTTCTTGGTCAGCAAGTGGCGATCGACTTTTGGCGCGACAATTTGAAGGTAGCCTCAGCGCCTCAGATGCTTCTGACTATGCAGTAGTTTGGGATCGGAACACTGGTCGTAGCAATACAATTACTCCTAGTAATGCTGGCGAATATGGTCAAGCTATTTTGTTAGGTTGGAGTAAAGTTAATCCCCAAAATGTGATTTTCCAAGCTGGGGAATTAGGCGACGAAAATCGCCAGTTATGGGCAGTTAATATTCAGGGGAAAACGATCGCAGCTAAACAAGAAGATCAGCCGATCGTTTTTGGCAGAACCGTTCAACAAGCTTGGGCAGGCCCACAAGCTGGTTGGTAATTAGATCTCCTAAGATCCCCGACTTCTTTAAGAAGTTGGGGATCTAGTTAATCGACTAACTAACTCAATAGCTGCAACCGGATTCTCCGCAATTAAAACTTGATTTTTAGCTAAGCTTTGAAAAAAAAGTTTACCTAAAATGTCGGATGAATGCCCCGTTACAGCGTAGCTTAACGGGGGATGAAATCCGACCAGCTAACTCAGAAGCTTAGCATCCATCACACCTTCATTTCTTCCCCCTGTAAGCAATACCCATCCAGCTAGGGCAATTAATTGTTCAAGCTGATGGCATTTTCTAAGTCAAGGTCTGTGGCGTTAGCGCCGGGACCCATGACACCAATAATAATTTTTCTCATCGCAGTTTCTCACTTTTTAATATGGCAAAAATATCTTTAGATAGTGTCGAAAAAATGCGCCAGGACTTACTGGAAGATTCGCAATTATGCAGTAACTTTATGATTCTGACAGTGGGCGCTTGTTTAATTGCTACTTTTGGCTTAGTCGCTAATAGTACAGCTGTAATTATTGGGGCAATGATTGTTGCACCATTAATGATGCCATTGCGGGGGGCAGCTTTTGGCGCTTTGGAAGGAGATCCAGAGTTATTCCGAGAAGCTGTGAAATCGATCGCCATTGCCACTTTATTTTCTACCCTTGTCTCATGGTTTATCGGGCGTTTAATTGGTTTACCCGAATTTGGATCGGAAGTTCTGGCTCGGACTCAGCCAACTTTACTTGATTTGGGAGTGGCTGTTACGGCTGGTGCGATCAGTGGTTTTGCTAAGGTTAGACCAAAAATTAGTGATGCTTTCGCCGGAACTGCGATCGCGGTTGCCTTAATGCCTCCCATCTGTGTGGTTGGCTTAAGTTTATCCCAAGGACTTTGGAGTTATAGTTGGGGCGCTTTCTTACTTTATCTCACCAATCTGTTAGGTATTATCCTCGCCTGTATGTTGGTGTTTATCATTGCTGGTTATGCTAAGTACAACCATGCTTTCAGCTGGACTTTAGCTTTGGTGAGCGTTTTATTGCTTCCTCTGGGAATCAGTTTTTTCCAACTCCTCAGACAAGCTCAACTTCACCACACTATCAAGACAATTCTCCTTAACCGTACTATTACGTTCGGTAAATTGGTGGAATTGAGACATACCAACGTTGACTGGTCAGCCCAGCCACCAAAAGTTTTATTGACAGTGCGATCGAAAAATGTTGTTACTCCCAACCAAGTTCGCCTCGTAGAAGACTTTCTTTCCAAAGAAATGGGCAGACCTTTTACTTTAGTATTTCAAGTTGAACAAATTCAGGAAGTTAAAGCAAAAGACTCCGTACAATCACTTAATCAATAGTATCCTGTCTAAAACCACTGAGATTATTTTTCTTTCTTTGTATTGTAAACTTAGGTGTTTTTCTTTTTAAAGAAAGGTTAAATAGTTCTCCGTGGTGTAATTAACTAAAAGGCTTGTAAATTAAGCATTTTAGCAGAGGCGAACTTAGAAAGCTCAGACTAGATAGTTATAAAGTTTATGTAAAATTACTGAGAAAGGCTTGTATTTAGCCTTATACTTACTTAAGTTAATAAACAACCAACAAGACCAGAACTGAATTACTCCGTAATTGCCACGCTCTTATCTGGTCGGTTACACTTACAAATTGCCTGGGTAACTCTTACGGTTAGGGAATGTTGCTTATCCCACGCCTATAACATCTACTAATTTAATCAAACGCCTAACTCTTGGGGAATCAGTACAATGCCTATAACTAATGTAATAAAAACCTTATCAGACAATGCTGCCAAAACTAATTGGAACAGTTATAACCGATTAGTAGCAAAAATGCCTGCTATAAAATTAGTTACCAGCTATTCTAAATTAAGACCAACCGATATAGTAGATTGGGAAAAAATTGGTAAAGAATTTGATTTTATTACTAATCCTTTTATCATTGACTCTGCCAATGGACTGAAACTACAAGTAAGTTCTCCAGGTACTTTTCTGCGACTTGATGCAGGTAGCGGAATTAAAGGCAATTTTCCATCAGGAGATAAATTACTATTTCTAGAATTTTCTGATGGTGCGATTACAATTGATTTTGCTACTCCTATTTTTGGTGTCGGTACACAAATCCAAAGAGCATTTTTTGGGGCATTCACTGGAGTAATTGAAGCTTTTGATTGCTATGGTAAAAGCTTAGGCAAATTTACTGTTTCCGGTAACAGTGATAATACTGGCGAAGACTCAGCAACATTTATCGGTGTACTTAGTAAAACTGCAAATATCAGCAGAATCACCTTATATGTACCGGAAAATGGTGGTTATGGCTTTACTATTAACGGGTTAAATTTAGTCACCCGTAGTTTATATTAAAAATTTAATCCCCCAATCATTCCTGCCAATAATCCAAAGCCAATCCAAACATTTTGGCGGAAGATTTGCCCGTAAGTTGGTTTTGGTAAATCGGCGTTGCGTAATTGGGAATAATGCCAAATCCAGCCAATTACTGCTATTGCAAAAGCTAACCAAAAGCCAAAATGTAGCTGCATATCTATACCTAACCAAGCTAGTAAAAACGCAGTGGCAAAAAAGAAAATTGCTACCGCTTCTGAGGCAAATTGACCAAAAAATAAAGCACTAGAATTAATTCCTATGCGTCGATCGTCTTCTTGATCGCTCATGGCATAAACGGTATCAAATCCAAGTGTCCAAAACACTGTTGCTCCCCAAAGTAACCAGGTATCAAATTCTAAATTTCCGATCGCTGCACTCCAACTAATTAATACGGCAAAACCCCAAGCAATTGATAGCACTAATTGAGGAATAGGAAACACTCGTTTAGCGCTGGGATAAAAAATAATTACGGGAATGGCGGCGACGCATAACCAAAAGCTTAAAGGATTGAGATAAAGTGCTAACACACCTGCACAAGATAAAGCGATAATGGCGATCGCAATTCCGGCGCGAATTGATAAAGCGCGAGAAGCTAGGGGACGTTCTTTTGTTCTTTCCACTTGGGGATCAATATCTCGATCCCACAAATCATTAACCACACAACCCGCAGCACTTGTCGCTAAACTTCCCAAAATAATTACCCCAACCAGTGGCGCTGGCGGGGTACCTCTGGCGGCTAAAAACACTGCCCAAAGTGCAGGTATCATTAAAATTAAACGTCCTGCTGGTTTATCCCATCTCAGCAGTCGAATTATGGTAGCGCCGGGAAAGGTTTGCTGTGTGTCTTGAGTGAGCATAGTTTGACTACGAGAACAATTTTTATCTTTTACTAAAATATCGTTACATTATTTGGTTTTATTTTGGTAAAAAAATTCTTTTCTGAAGTCTTGTATATTTAAAGACTGCTATTTTCAATTGATCATTCTGTGGATCGCTTATCCTAGAAATCAAACAATGCCGGGATAAAAGGCGTATGGGTGTTACACGATCGCTTGTTAAATTAGCTGTTGGGACTGGCTGCGTGTTGTGTGGCTTGGCGTGTTCGCCAATTCTTGCAGACGCAGGAATTGTTTAGGGACCAATCTTAGCCTCTTTTCTAGGGAACATCGCGGCGGGAAATACTGCAACGAGTCGGCAACCGCTACCGCTTCATCCATCGTCTCGTTCAACAACACTTCGCCAACCTAGAAATTCAAAAAGAGTAAAACTTTGGGAGCAAAACTAAATTGAATTTTGAAATTATAGGAGAAATACATGAGATTGAAATCATTGCCGTTAATCGCTCAATTCGGGAACTCGAACGATTGCAAAAAGCATACGGTTCTGGACGCTGGCGCAAGCTAAAAGGTATCGCCACTATCCAACTCGAAGATGGTACAGTGTGTGAAGCAGAAATCCACTGGTATGAAGCGCACGGCATCGGTCAAAAAGAATTTAAGATTAAATATATTCTGGAGTAAACTATATGGAATTCGCTGTTTGCATCAATAACACAAATTACTCAGCTTCCTTAGAAGTTCGCAAAATTTATCAAGTTTTACCCGACCCTCAAGCCAACGAGCGTCAAATGATTCGCGTCATTGATGAATCGGGAGAAGATTATTTATATCCCAGTAGTTACTTTATACCGATCAAGTTATCTGAACCCCTCCAACAAGCACTTGCTACCTGCCTTTAAAATAAATCCAGAAACCTTCAAAAGCGATCAACTAATCTTTCAAACAAAAACAATTAATAATTAGGAGTAAATCCAATGAAAACCAACACTTCTTTAGAAGAACGTATCGCAGCAGTAGAAGCAGCAATTGCTGAATTGCAGAAACAAATTGCAAATCCTCAACCGACAAATTGGCTACAACAAATTACAGGGTCTTTCAAAGATGAATCTGCCTTTGAGGAGGTACTGGCTTACGGACGAGCAATTCGCCAAGGTGATGAGTCTGTATTAGAAGCGCAAGAGGCGATCGCAGAGTTGGAAGCTGGACATTTTATCCATCGCCGGGAAAGGACGAGAAAAACTGATATTATTCCTGAAGGGAGGGGGTGAAGGCTGTCATCCTAGATACAATTATTATGGGAAATCCTGTTGTGGAAAATCAGGTAAATAGTCTTAGTGCTGCTGGGACAAAAAATCGGATTCTCGCTGCTATTGACATGGGAACAAATTCGATTCACATGGTAGTGGTGCGAATTATGCCAGAATTACCAGCTTTTATGATTATTGAACGGGAAAAAGATACGGTAAGATTAGGCGATCGCGATCCCGAAACACACAACTTAAAACCAGAAGTCATGCAAAAGGCAATTTCGACTTTACATCGTTGTCGAGAAGTTGCCAAAACTTTGAATGCAGAACAAATTATTGCTGTGGCGACTAGTGCGGTACGGGAAGCACCTAATGGGCGAGATTTTCTCCAGCAAGTTGAAGCGGAAACTGGGATAGTTGTTGATTTAATTTCTGGACAAGAAGAAGCGAGACGGATTTATTTAGGCGTTTTGTCGGGAATGGAATTTAATAACCAACCCCACATTATTATTGATATTGGGGGTGGTTCTACAGAGATAATTTTAGGAGATAGTCAGGAACCGCGATCGCTCAGTAGTACCAAAGTTGGTGCAGTCAGACTTAGCGCCGAATTTATCACCACCGATCCAATTAGTAACTCGGAATTCTATTACCTGCAAGCTTACATTCGGGTAATGTTAGAAAGAGCAGTTGATGACTTGAAAGCCAACTTAAAACCCGGTGAATCTCCCCGTTTAGTAGGCACTTCGGGGACAATTGAAACTTTAGCGATGATTCACGCTAGGGAAAAATTAGGGATGATTCCCAATCCTTTGAATGGCTATCAATTTAGTTTAAAAGATTTACGAGAAACTGTAAATCGCCTCCGTAAAATGAATAATGCTGAACGCGCTGCTATACCGGGGATGTCCGATCGACGATCGGAAATTATTTTAGCTGGGGCTTTAATTTTACAAGAAGCGATGTCTTTATTAGGGACAGAAAGTATCACTATTTGTGAGCGGAGTTTGCGGGAAGGTGTCATAGTTGATTGGATGCTGACTCATGGTTTGATTGAAGATCGGTTGCGTTATCAAGGTTCAGTTAGAGAACGCAGCGTTTTCCAATCAGCCCAAAAATATCGAGTTGATTTAGCACATAGTCAAAGAGTCGCGGAATTTGCGCTTAGTATCTTCGATCAAACCCAAGGTAAATTACATAATTGGGGAAATTTAGAAAGAGAATTGCTTTGGGCTGCTGCGATTTTACATAATAGCGGACATTATGTTAGTCATTCAGCACACCATAAACATTCTTACTATTTAATTCGCTATAGCGAGTTACTTGGTTACACGGAAACTGAAATTGAACTAATTGCTAATTTAGCTCGATATCACCGGAAAAGCGCCCCCAAGAAAAAACACGACAACTACCGAAATTTACCTACAAAAGAATATCGCCAAATGGTATCTCAGTTGAGTGCGTTACTGCGAATATCGGTAGCATTAGATCGCAGACAAATTGGTGCTATTAGTCGCTTGGAGTGTGAGTATATTCGCGAATTGGCAGAATTACGGTTAAAACTTTTCCCCACTTTCCCAAATGATGATTGCACCTTAGAACTTTGGAGTTTAAATTATAAGAAAGATTCTTTTGAAGCTGAATATAGCTTGAAATTGCTTGCTCAATTGGAACCTACTGCTGTTAATGTCGGTTAAGATAGGAACAACTAACTTGCCAAAGTTTAGGTTGCGCGATCGCCCCTTGATCTGCGACAAGAAAAATTCATGAAAACAAACAGCCTGTTTTATCACCTTTTTCAAAATTTTCCCTCAATCTTCTTTGAACTGATTGGACACCCGCCAACAGAAACTAGCGGCTATGAGTTTCAGTCGGTAACGATCAAAGATACAAGTCAACGCATTAATGGCATATTTGTTCCGGCTAAACGCACCCGTCAACCAATTTATTTTGTTGAGGTACAATCTCAATTTGATGAAGATTTTTACTATCGATTTTTTACGGAAATCTTCCTTTATTTAGGTAACAATAAATCTAACAGAGATTGGTTTGCTGTGGCGATTTATCCTCGTCGCATTATTGAACCAGTTATTCCTAGACCTTACCAATGGTTAGTCGAAAGTGACCACATTAAGCGTTTGTACTTAGATGAATTAGGACTAATTGCTAATCAATCATTGGGTTTGGGAATGTTGAAATTACTCGTGGAAGATGAAGCTAAAGCTCAACAAAGAGCCGAGTATTTAATTCATCAAATTCAGCAACTAACCCCTACCAGCGAACAACCAAACTTGGCGGAGTTATTAACAACAATTTTAGCGTATAAATTCCCCCAATCGGGAATTCAGGAGTTAACAGAAATGTTTGAATTAAACGATTTAAAACAAAGCAAACTTTATCAAGAAGCTAAGACAGAGGGAAAATTAGAAACAGTTCCTCTGTTATTAGAATTAGGATTGACTGTAGAAAGAATAGCTCAAGAATTGGATTTAGATATTGCCGCTGTGAGAGAGGCTGCTAAAGAATTAGCTGGTCAAGTCACTTCTTTGGAATAGCTGTTTTGGGCGATCACACTTCAAAATAACTTGTAAAATGGCATACTATTACAAGTAGGGATTTTGTGATCGCCAGTAGCTTAATGCTTCACTAGCTTCCATAAAAGAAGCGCGATTGCGTCGTAACAATAAGGGTTAATTTGGGCAAAAAGTGAGCATTCTATTAAGTGAAGTTTTAGAACTTGTTGGTAAACTAGATGACTCAGAAGGAGGAAACACTCCACGCGAACGGTTTCGCAGTCGCCTAAAAACTAAAGTCACACACATTAGCCAACTTAGAGAGTATATAGAGGAAGGCCTAAGTAATTCCGGTGAACAATATAGTCGCGCTCTTCAGGACTTAGTTAATCGATTGGGAGAATTATTAGGATTTCAAGTTATCTATGGACGTTACAAGGGTGTTCAGGGACAAAATGGTTTTGATGGACATTGGATATCATCAAAAAAAAACTTTCACATAGTTGTTGAAGTCAAAAGCAGTGAAGTATATCCCATCAAAACCTCTACTCTTGTCGGATATATTGATCACTTAATTTCTGATCGTCAAATCCCAAGTTGGGATGAAGTATCAGGACTTTATGTAGTAGGGCGTATTGATGACGATATTCGACAACTCGAAAATAGAATTATTGCTGAAAAGAAAACGCCTATATTGCGAAGTATATCAGTTAAATCCTTATTATCTCTGGCTGAAATGATGAACCAATATAATCTCAGTCACGAAGGAGTTTTATCTATAATTCGTCCATCTACTCCTAGAATTGACTCACTGGTTAGTCTAATGAACAGCCTAGTCGTTAAGCTAGAGCCTCTTGATAGGAAAACAACCGAAATTGTTAATGATGATTTTTCAGAATCTGAAATCCTTGATGATGAAATCCTTGATGATGAAATCCTTGATGATGAAATTCTTGATGATGAAATTCTTGATGATGAAATTCTTGATGATGAGCAAAAATCAGAAGAAAATAAACGCCCAAATAAAAGAAATAAAACCAAGCGTTTACCGCGTGGAAAGCGCACACCTAATTCAGCTTACTATCTCCCTATCTTAAAAGTTATTGCTGATTTTGGCGGTGCAGCTAAGACTGGAGATGTGCTTTCACGGGTAGAAAAATTAATGAGCAGTATATTGAAAGAAGTCGATTATCAAATGATGCCCTCTGCCCCACAAACACCTCGTTGGAACAACTCGGCTCGATGGGCACGTCAGGAAATGGTAAACCAAGGTTTATTGAAGAGTGGTTCACCAACAGGAATTTGGGAGATTAGCGACAAAGGATGGCAATATCTAGCAGACAAAAATTCTGAGAGTACTTAAGCAATAAGTAGTTATAACTGCTTAACCCTGTTTTGTCACTTTGAAGGTGCTAAAGTCAATCTCCCCGCAGTGTTTGATACCTGTAGGAAGCGTAGGTATCAAAAATTCCCCCTACTATAGCGAAAGCAAAACCGATCGCGAAAATGCCATCCATCGGGGAACCATCACCAAAAGTTTCCAGAAATCTCGACAGTCCCTCAATACCTGACTGACAAAGAATCTCTAAACCAGGAATAAAACCCACCAACGAGAGACTAACTAATATTGCACCAATCAGAAATACTGGAGCAACAAAGCTGAAAGCAGTGGTCAGCAGCAAGCGAAAGAACTTCGGTAGAATACTCATCAAAAACCTCCTTGGAAACCCTTGCGCTTAAGCCAAGGGAGGAAAATTGATCAACCTCGTCACTATTAGAATAAGTGCTATACCCAGATTTTAACCTCAAAGTTTAGAAAACTTAAATCTTCCTTAAGAAATCACCAGGTAAATCTATAAATTGTGTAATAAAGCAAGTTACGAGTGAGGACGATCGGTAAGCCAGCCTGACATTGGGGTGAGGGAAGGGAACTCTTAACAGGGAACAGATAGTGAGTGAAACAACTTCTAATTCTGATTTAGGGAGATGGGGGCGGCGCTTAGTAGCAGCGATTTTCCTGGGTGGACAAGTGATAGTCCATTTACTTAAAGGCAAAATTCATCGGCGCAACACCTTAGAACAAATGGCAACCGTTGGGCCAGAATCACTATTAATTGCCCTAATCACAGCTGCTTTTGTGGGGATGGTGTTTACTGTTCAGGTGGCGCGGGAGTTCATTAGTTTGGGCGCAGCTAGCACTGTCGGCGGAGTTTTAGCGTTAGCATTAGCCCGTGAACTCGCGCCGATTCTTACTGCTGTAGTATTAGCAGGGAGAATTGGTTCAGCTTTTGCGGCAGAAATTGGCACAATGAGAGTCACAGAACAAATTGACGCTCTGTATATGTTAAAAACCGATCCGATCGACTACTTAGTAATTCCTCGTGCGATCGCCTGTTGCTTAATGCTACCAATTTTAACGCTCATGAGTTTAATCACTGGCTTGTTAGGCGGGTTAATCATCTCTAGTAGTATGTATGGGATCTCGCAGTCAGTATTTTTAGATTCTGTGCGGGGCTTCCTCTCAGTTTGGGACATTTGTAGTGCTGAGATTAAAGCTTTTTGCTTTGGCGCATTAATTGCGATCATCGGTTGTAGTTGGGGTTTAACTACTTCCGGGGGTGCCAAAGGTGTGGGACAATCAACCACAACTGCTGTAGTAACTGCCTTGCTAGCGATCTTTATTAGCAATTTCTTTTTGAGTTGGGTAATGTTCCAAGGAACAGGCAGTGCAGTTTTACAAGGTTTATGAGATACTGACGATTTAAAATAGTATTAACTGGTGTTTGTAAGTTAGGAAGGAAAGACGGTGACTACGGCTACTCCGATCGAATCGCAACAAACTGTTGAATTAGCTCCCAGCTACACCATACCTTTAGTTTTAGTTTTGGGTGCAATACCATTGGTAATAGTACTACCTTGGCTAAGTTTGGTAATAGCAGTTTTTGGTTTATTTCTGTTGTTCCAAACTGTTACCCTCCGGCTCAAATTTACCCCAACTGCTTTAGAAGTTTATCGCTCTCAAAAATTGATTCGCAATTTTCCTTACTCCGAATGGCAAAATTGGCGAATATTTTGGCAACCTGTACCAATTTTGTTGTACTTCAAGGAAGTTAAAAGCATTCACTTTGTACCGATTATTTTCAACCCTCAAATGCTACAAACTTGTTTAGAACAGCGTTGTCCTCGGAATTAGTTGTTATTTGTTATTAGTTTAAATGAATTCAGACTCATCCCCCCCACAAAAATCAGATTCAGAGCCAAAAGTTGATCCTTGGACAGATTCCCAGCCGGAAGCTGTCACATTTGAGGCAATTCCAGCACCAGCAGAAACCTTAATTTCGCAAGTAAATACCCCAGTAATATTGAATAATTCACCGGAAGACAATGAAGTAACTACTTGGGAACAAAGAGTAGCAGATTTGCAACAGCAAGAGCGAATACTCAAACAACAAATTGCTAGTTTGCAAGGTGACTACACTCAACAAATCGCAG
>JBAVZX010000675.1:0-1510 GCA_049589015.1 Phormidium sp.
GTTAGTCAGTGGATAGGGGAAATTCAGGCTTTGCGGGAACAGGTGGCGCAAGCACAACGCGATCGCGATACTGCTTTAGAAACTGCTACCAAGTGGAGTGAGCTTTACAACACGGAAGCAGAACAACGCCGCACTGAAGCTAAGCTATCACAGGAAATGATAAAGACACTAAAGGCAGAAATCCAGCAACTAAAGGCTGGTATTACCCTGAAAACAGATGATACTCTCGATGTAGCGGCTATTTCTCAAGAAGTAGAACAGCTGCAAACTGTAGGGGAATTGCAGCGGAAACTGATTGAAGTGACAATCAACTGCGAACAATTAATTAAAGCCTTAAAAGCCGAACAAGAAAACCACGCCAACACTCGCCAAAGTCTAACTACTGCTTTGAGCGATATGGTAGATCTCCTCACTAAACATCCTGGTGGTGACACTGGGGAAACTACAGCAAAACTGAAAAGTGAGGAGAAGCAACCGGAAACTGCCAGATTGCCCGAATCAACTAAACAACCTATACAATTACCACTTCAAACTAAAAGCCCATCACTTCAGCTACCGCCGACAAGACCGGCTCCACCCCGCTCTTAAATTGGTTTTCACAGTGTTTAATGGCTGTATCTGGGTCTTTTAGTCCATTTCCGGTGAGAACACAAACTACTGTTGCACCGTTGGGAATTTGCTCTTGAACTTTCAGCATTCCGGCAACGGAAGCAGCACTAGCGGGTTCACAGAAAATCCCTTCTTCAGAAGCAAGTAACCGATAAGCGGCTAAAATTTCTGCGTCAGTGACGGCGTTAAATGCTCCTTGGCTTGCTTGTTGTGCAGCAATGGCTTTTTCCCAACTCGCTGGGTTGCCAATGCGAATGGCTGTGGCTATGGTTTCGGGATGGGCGACTGGTTTACCTGTAACGATGGGTGCGGCTCCCGCTGCTTGAAATCCCATCATTTGCGGTAGGCGATCGCATTTTCCTTCCTGGTGATATTGACAAAAGCCCATCCAATATGCTGTGATATTTCCCGCATTACCAACGGGGATACATAACCAATCAGGCGCATTACCCAAAGCATCAACTACTTCAAAAGCACCTGTTTTTTGCCCTTCTAACCGATAGGGGTTGACCGAGTTTACCAAAGTCACAGGGTAGCTTTCGGCCATATCCCGGACAATTTTCAGTGCTTGGTCAAAATTTCCTTTAATTGCCAGCACTTCTGCGCCATACAGTAAAGCTTGGGCTAATTTACCCAAAGCAACATAACCATCGGGAATTAACACAAACGCCCGCATTCCACCCCGTCGCGCATAAGCAGCGGCGGAAGCAGAAGTGTTACCAGTGCTAGCACAAATGACGGCTTTAGCACCAGCTTCTTTGGCTTTAGAGATTGCCAAAGTCATGCCGCGGTCTTTAAAACTTCCAGTGGGATTCAGTCCGTCAAACTTTACGAACACGCGAACTTGCCTGCCAATTCGAGAAGCGATCGCCGGAACCGGAATCAACGGCGTATTGCCTTC
>JBAVZX010000676.1:0-4586 GCA_049589015.1 Phormidium sp.
GGCTAAAATAGCTTAGCTAAGAGTTAAGGTGAAAGCGTAAGAGGTTTAAAGAAATGACTATGAAAAACGCTGCTGCTTCTGCCAGTTCTTACAGAATGTCCGACTTGGAACGGGAAAAGCTAAAACTCGTTATAGATTACTCTTTTGCCCAATCTTTGCCGGAAATTTGGCCGATCGCATCTCAAAAATTCGCCAATGCGATCGCCCTCCACGATCCACACAGCAAACCAGAAATTGTACTTACCTATCCTCAACTTTACCAGCAAATCCAGCAATTCGCAGCTGGATTGCAAGCAAATGGCTTATTGTCATTAGTAGAAAGTGATAATTCTGGAGATCCGCCCCGTGTCGCCCTGATTTCTGACAATAGTTATCGGTGGATGATTGCTGACCAAGGTATTATGATGGCTGGGGCAGCGGATGTAGTGCGTAGTTCTGCTGCGGAAACTGAAGAATTACTCTATATTATCGAGCATAGCGGTAGTACAGTTTTAGTAGTAGAAGATGTAAAGACGCTGAAAAAATTAGGCGATCGCATTTTAAACTTCCCCATTCAACTGATAGTTTTACTCACAGATGAACAACTGGAAACCTTCGGAAATATCAAGGTTCTCAACTTTTCGCAAGTAATGGCAGCTGGGACATTACAAGAGTTAATACCAGCTAATCAAAATTACAACACCCTCGCCACTTTACTTTACACCTCTGGAACTACCGGAAAACCAAAAGGTGTGCGACTAACTCACGGAAATTTACTGCATCAATTGACTACATTGGGCGCAGTTATCCAACCTCATGTTGGAGATATTGCCCTTTCCATTCTTCCGACTTGGCATACTTTTGGACGAACTGCTGAATATTTTGTTTTGTCTCAAGGTTGTCACCAAATTTATACCACCATTCGCTATATTAAACAAGACTTCAAAGAGTTTAAACCGCAATATATGATCGGTGTTCCCCGACTTTTAGAATCAGTTTATGAAGGAGTGCAAAAGAAATTCCGGGAACAACCAGCGAATAAACAAAAATTAGTTAATAACCTGTTTGAATTTAGCCAACGCCACATTGAAGGAAAGCGAATTTGGCAAGGTTTAGTGTTAAAACCTCATCCGCCAGCATTGGGCGAAAAACTATTAGGAGGACTGCAAGCAATTGTTTATTGGCCTTTGCATTTTTTAGGGGAAAAGCTAGTATATAAAACAGTCAGAGAAGCTACTGGTGGGAGAATGAAATATTTTATCAGTGGTGGTGGTTCTCTGGCGATGCACTTAGAAAATTTCTATCAAATTGTTGGGTTGGAAATTTTGGTGGGATATGGTTTAACCGAAACTTCCCCTGTGACTCACGCCCGTCGTTACTGGCATAATATCAGAGGTTCTGCGGGACAAGGCATTCCTGGTACGGAGGCGAAAATAGTTGATCCAGAAACTCGCCAAGCTTTACCTGTGGGGAAAACTGGGATTGTGTTGCTGCGGGGGCCACAGATTATGCAAGGATATTACAAGAACCCGGAAGCTACGCAAAAAGCGATCGATCCTGAAGGTTGGTTCGATAGCGGTGACTTGGGATGGTTAACCGAAAATAACGATTTGGTGCTCACCGGAAGACAGAAAGATACAATCGTTCTGACCAATGGCGAAAATATTGAACCGCAACCAATTGAAGATGCTTGTCTGCGTAGTCCTTATGTGGATCAAATCATGTTAGTGGGGCAGGATCAGCGATCGCTAGGTGCTCTAATTGTGCCAAACATGGAAGCCCTGAAGCAATGGGCAGCTTCGCAAAACCTACAATTAGTGCTACCGAACGAAACTTTCTCGGCTGCCCAAGAACAAATCAAACTTGATAGTAAGATAGTTCAGGAATTATTCCGCAAAGAACTGACTCGTGAAGTGCAGAACCGTCCAGGGTTACGTCCTGACGATCGCATTGGCCCTTTCAAATTGATTTCCGAACCGTTTTCGATCGAAAATGGAATGTTAACTCAAACCTTGAAAGTCCGCCGACCTGTCGTTATGGAACGCTATCGCGATATGATCAACGGGATGTTCTAAAAACATCAGAGAGAAGTTACAAGGGTTTATTCCGCAATTGTCGGGTAAATCCCAGCATAAGGCAAAATCAAGGGTGAAGTAGAAAATAGCCTATTTCACTCTTTAACCTTGAGCTATTAAAATGCACATTGGCGAGAAAAATGCAAATTAAAACTTTAAATAGATTTGCAATTTTCTGTAACTTCTACTGATGAGAAAATCATCGCTCCTTAACCACAATATAAAGTTAAACCTAGTCATGGATACTCCCAAAAATCAACTCCTACTAAAGCGCCCAGTTAACATTAAAGCGATTGTGACTACTCGTTGGAAGGAAGAGGCACAACAACAACTCCAAGGACAACTGAATCAAATTGATCAGCAATTGCAACAGTTAGAAGTGCAAGGACAAAGGGCAATCACTGAACTACAAAAGCAAAGTGTTCAGCCTCCTGGACCCCAAGTAATTCAACAAATAGACAACATTCAAAGTCAAGTCAATCAAAGAAAAAGTGAATTACTGGAACAGAAAAATCAATCCCTGCAACAACTCCAACAGGTGCAATTATTGGAGCTCAACCAAGAAGTGAGTCAAGGCACAATTGAAAGCATTTTCACTGTAGAATTGGGAGACAATTTGCTGGATAAGTGGCAGGTGGAAATTCTGCTACGAGACGGAGTAGTAGAAGAAATTCGGGGTGATATTTAGGTATAAAAGTCATGGGTCATTGGTCATTAGTCATAGGTTAAAAATCATGACAAATGACAACTGACAAATGACAAAATTCAATTAGTAATTAGCAAGTAAGAATTAGCAATGATTCACGAAGTTTTCATGCCCGCCCTCAGTTCCACAATGACCGAAGGCAAGATTGTTTCCTGGGTAAAATCTGCTGGAGACAAGATTGAAAAAGGCGAAACAGTGGTGGTGGTGGAATCCGATAAGGCAGATATGGATGTAGAGTCCTTCTATGAAGGATATTTAGCCATCATTATTGTCGAGGCGGGTGGAGTTGCGCCTGTGGGTGCGGCGATCGCCCTAGTCGCAGAAACCGAAGCCGAAATAGAAACAGCCAAGCAACAAGCAGCCAGCCAAACTACTGCCGCAGCTGCGCCAACTCCTGCACCTGCTAAAGCACCTGAACCTGTTGCTGTAGGTGCTACTTCCAATGGTGCAGCCAGTCGCAGTGACGATCGCATCGTCGTTTCCCCTCGCGCCCGGAAACTAGCCAAAGAACTAAAAGTAGACCTAAATAGTCTCAAAGGTAGTGGCCCACACGGTCGAATAGTCGCCGAAGATGTAGAAGCCGCCGCCGGAAAAGCACCCGTCGCCGCTACATCCACTGCACCCACAGTTCCCACCTTTACACCCGCAACAGTCGCACCCGCTGCCAGACCTGCACCTGCACCTGCACCCGTTCCCGCGGTTCCTGGTCAAGTTGTAGGTTTTACCACCCTGCAAAATGCCGTGGTGCGGAACATGGTAGCTAGCTTGCAAGTGCCGATCTTCCATGTTGGTTACACCATTACTACTGATAAATTGGACAAACTTTATAAACAAATTAAGTCCAAAGGTGTAACAATGACGGCATTGTTAGCGAAAGCAGTGGCAGTAACTTTGCAAAAACACCCATTGCTTTATGCTAGTTATACCGAGCAAGGAATTCAGTATAATTCAGCAATTAATGTTGCTGTTGCAGTGGCAATGGATGATGGTGGTTTGATTACGCCAGTGTTGCAAAATGCTGACAAATTAGATATTTATTCCTTGTCACGTAGTTGGAAAGATTTGGTCGATCGCTCTCGTTCCAAACAATTACAACCCCAAGAATATAACTCTGGAACTTTCACTCTTTCCAATTTGGGAATGTTTGGTGTCGATCGCTTTGATGCAATTTTACCACCTGGACAAGGAGCAATTTTAGCGATCGGTGCTGCCCGTCCCCAAGTAGTAGCAAATGCTGACGGAATGATGGGAGTTAAACAGCAAATGCAGGTAAATATTACCGCCGATCACCGAATTATTTACGGTGCTCATGCTGCCGCATTCTTACAAGATTTGGCGAAATTAATTGAAAATGACCCCCAATCTTTGACAATGTAAAAATTTGAAAATTCCCCCTATTTTTGGGGGAATTCAATTTTTAATTTGTTTGATTTGGGATTGGGCAACTATGAACTAGACTGATTTTGAGCCGCTTGCTGCACTTGTTCAACAGTCAAATCCAATGCGCTAGCGATTTGTTCAACACTTAAACCCAAAGCCAAGAATCGAGGTACTGCTTCTAACTTGCCTCTGAGTTCGCCTTCTTCTATACCCTCCTGTTTAATGCTTTGGTAGATTCTTGATTGTTTAAACTCACTCTCGGTTAAGCTAAACATTTCTCTGATCTCCTCCCGATTGAATTGCTTAAACTTGTAGACTAAGATTGTCTCTATCAATTCTAAAATTTCTCGCCTAGTTGGTTCATCCATCAAGGCTTGTCTTGTTTGAGAAATTAATTCTCTGGCACGTTGAATGGCGGTTTGCTCATTTTGGATAATGAGTTGGAG